>NZ_JBQCVF010000282.1:0-1693 GCF_051962515.1 Neisseria sp. P0009.S007
TTTATCAAATTGGGGTTTTATTTGTCTTGAGCATTTTTTTGTTCGCGAACCACCCATTGGGCAATATCTGAACCCAATACTTTAGAAGTGCGGTTCAAGACGGCGCAAGAGCTTTTATAAGCGCCAAACATGCCACCGGAAGAGTTGCGGGTAAAGGTTTTTTTATTAACTTGTTTGCCGTCAACATACAAAGTGGCTGAAACCGCCATCCCTTTGGCGTGACCGATAAAGGCATTGCCTGCACTCATGGCGGAAGTGATAGCGATATCTGCGTATGTGCCTTGTTTTTTACCGTCACGGACAACTGTTACATCGCTTTTGGCTGCAGTTTCTTGCAAAGATTTGGACATGATGCTGCCCACTTCTAAACACTCAGAAACAATACGGGTATCGATTTCTTCTTTATCGCGGTAAGGAATGCTTTCATCAATATGGACATCTGCGCTGGCAAATGCAGATGCAAACAAGAATGCGGTTGCAAGGATACTGCTAGGAGACATAGTAGGGTACCTGAAATGGAATGTTAAAAAGAGTTGTTATTGTATAACGGTATTTACACTCAATCAACATAAGTTAAATAGGAAAAGATTTTGTTGAAATAGCTGTTATAGCAAGATAATCAAAAGGCCGTCTGAAATACTGCTATTCAGACGGCCTTTTGATTGGGGCATTAATTTGTTCTAGTCAAATAAGGCAGGGGATCGACTGCTTTGCCGTTTAGACGAACTTCAAAATGAAGCTTGACGCTGTCTGTATCGCTGCTGCCCATGGTCGCGATAACTTGACCTGCTTGGACTTTTTGATCTTTTTGTACCAAAAGCGTGTCGTTGTGGGCATAGGCGGTAATGGTGTAGTCGTTGTGGCTGATTAAAATCAGCTTGCCGTAGCCGCGTACTTCTTCGCCAACGTAGATGACGGTACCGGCTGCGGCAGAACGGATTTGTTGGCCTTGCGTGCCTGCAATATCTATGCCTTTGCTGCTTGTGCCGTTGTAGCGTTGGATAATGGAGGATGAGGCGTTATCGGTCGGCCATTGCAAGCTTAACCGGTTGATTGGGGTAACGGCGGTTGCTTGGCGTTGCTGCGTAGCAGTATTGCGGGAGGCAACATGACGGCGGACTCGCAATACTTGACTGACTTCGATTTGTGAGGCGTTGGGAAGGTTATTCCATGCAACCAGTGTATTGACGTTTTGTCCGTAGCGTTTGGCAATTTGGGTCAGGGTATCGCCGGGGCGGACTTTGTAGTAGCCGTCAGGTACAGCTCGGTTGGAAGAGGTATTGTTGCCAGCGCAGGCTGCTAAGACGGCAATGGTGCTGATGAGGGCCAGACGTTTTAAGGCCGTCTGAAAGGTGGAAATAAAATTTGTATTCATGGGTTGTTTCAAAATGTATCGTTATGTTGTGTATGATAGATAGGAAGAGTGGAAAAAGGTTCACTCAAAAGGCATGGGATAAACTGCATAAAGGCAGCATATTAACATTGAAAATTTGTGGATATGGCGGTATATTTTTTTATCATTTTGATGATAAAGGATTTTTTTGATAAGGTAAAAGAAAGTGAAAGTTTTTTCAGACGGTATTGAATAAGGCAATAAAAATCCCCTGCCGAGATAAACGGGCAGGGGATTTTTGTCTCATCGAACTTATTTGTTCAATTCGTTAGCCAGATACAGCCAAGTTTCAATCACGGT
>NZ_JBQCVF010000283.1:0-1692 GCF_051962515.1 Neisseria sp. P0009.S007
TCGAAAGATTTTTGCATCATGTCTTTGGTTGCGGCATCTACGTCTTTAGTTGCTTCGGCAAATGCTTTTTCGTACTCATCACAAACGGCAGAAGAAGATGAGCCTGAACCGTCGCCACATGCTGACAGGGACAGGGCTGCCAATAAAGCTGCCAATAAAGCTGATGTTTTCATGTGTCTCTCGCTTTTTTAAATTTAGGTTAAAGGATGTTATATGTTAATTCATTATATGAAGACGTCAAGAGTTTTTGTTTATTTTAATCAAAACTATATCATTGAAAGAGCCTGCCTATCTCAACATAATCAAGGCCGTCTGAAGTTTCAGACGGCCTTATGCTTGAAGTAATCTTTTTTTCAACGATTACGCCGCTTTACGGTGATAATGTCTGAGCGCATGCTCTTTGCGCCGTCCGCTACTGAATGCGGATACGCGTTTCAGATAGCCGATGACACGGGTGCCGTAGTCGATGTCGTGGCTGCCACAGGCAGAGCAGGCGTGCAGGGTGCGTTTGTCGATATGGCCGCATTCGTTGCAAATGGTGATGCGCACGTTCACGCAGAAGTAGTTGCAGCCGGTTTGCGCGGCGATGTCCAAGAGCGAACGGTAGCCGGATTCGGGCAGGGCTTCGTCGAGGTTTAGATGCAGCGCGGAGCCGCCGTCGAGCCAGTCCACCAGTTCCTTGCCGTGCAGCAGGAATTTGTCGAGCGCGTTGATTTCTTCGTCTTCGACGACGTAGAAATAGGAGTTGTAGCATTCGCGGCTGACTTTGTAGCCATCGGCTTTGTCCCATTTGGCGTTTTTCACGCCGAGGTTTTCGGCAGGGACAAACTCGGTGTTGAATTTCACGCCGTAGTGTTTGCTGGCGGCTTGGTTGGCTTCGAATATGGTTTTCAGACGGCCTTGGACGAAGTTGATGTAGTCGTCGTTGTAGCCGACTTTGATGCCTTGCGATTCGGCGGCTTCCGCCATGCCGTTGATGCCGATGGTGAGGAACTGTTTGTCCAGTGTGATAAAGCCTGCATCGTAAACGGGCAGCATTCCGGCGGCTTGGTATTCTTCCATCAGTTTGCGGTAGGCGTATTGGTATTTGTGGATTTTAGCGACTTCGGCGGCAAGGTCGCGCCCGTCTTGCTCCAGCCGGTTCATGTTGATGGTGATGACGTTGATGGAACCGGTCGCTACGCCGCCTGCGCCGAGGGTGTAGCTGAAGGTGCGGTCTTCAATGGCGTTGCGCAGTCGGCAACAGGAAGCCAACGAGTCGGGGTTGTCGGAAAGATAGACGAAGAAGGAATTTCCCTCCGCCAACTCTTTCGCCATTTCGTCGGCAAACACGGTGTCTTTGCATTTGCCGCCGTCGGTCAGCATCGCGGCGGTAACGACGGGGAAGGTCAAAACGGCTTTGGTGCGCTCCTGATTGAACCATTTGAGGAAGAAGTTTTGCAGCTTCGCTACGCTCGCCCACACCGGTTTGCTGAAATCGGGGAAGACGAAATCGCCGAACATCGCGTCGAAATAGTATTGATCGTAAACGGAAATATTCCAGAATACGCTCTGATAACCGCGCGCGGCGGCGGGCTGGTTGATGCTGTACACCACCTGCTGCATGTGGTTGGCAATTTCTTTGCCGTGGGTTTCCAAATAATCGTCGCCGTAGTCTTTGCGGGCGAAGTAGTCGAAATAAGTCAGAAATTC
>NZ_JBQCVF010000284.1:0-1676 GCF_051962515.1 Neisseria sp. P0009.S007
ATGATGATAACGGCGATGTCTTCTAATGGTACGGTATGGGACTCGCCGTTTTGTTGAATCAGCAGTTGCCGGCGTTGCAAGGATAATTTACCGCCGTTTTGAATAAGCAGACTGCGCCAAGTCATGTTTCTTCCCCTTATTTTTATACAAAAAATCCCTGTTTCATGTCGTCTGAAACAGGGATAGGTTTATTTAACGAACAGGCGGGCGTTTTTTCAGACGGCATGATCTGATTTCTTTGCCCAATTCGTCGATTTGGTATTTTTGGAATGAAAGGGCGGTTTTGACACCAACACTTTGGAAAATGCCGTTTTTCCCTTTGGTGCTATCCGTATCATGTGTACGAATATCAATTGCTCCTGTAGCTCTATTTAGGCTGACGAAATAGCCTAAAAATTCATTTTTCTTAGCGGTTAGCTTAATCAGATCATTCGCATAAAGTACAAACTTAAACTCAAAACTATCATCCATTACCGTCCAATCTTCTTCATCTTTTCCTTGTACAACAGCCCTATTCGGCAAAATCCCTTTTGCGACCTGCCAACTGTAAATCGGTACCAGATAATACTTGCCGCCTTTCTCAAACACATCTACGCGCACCATGGTTGCGTTGTCGGCAATACCGTTATGGTTGCGCACCCATACGCCGGTTTTCTGTACTTGCTCTACGCGTACGGCTTTTACCTGTTGGGTGCGGTTGCCTGCTTTATCGTATTTGTAAAACGGCTCGGCAAAGGCTTTGGCCGGATCGTCTTTATGTGTTTCCAGCCGTGCTTTCAGCGCTTCGTATAGCTTAGGTTCACGCTCCCGATTGACCATTTTTTCCAAGTCTTTCAGTTTTAACTGTGTCAGCGGTACGCGCAACACGCTGATGCCTTCGTCCAGTCGTTTGGCGGATTTGACGGTCTCCATATGGCCTTGCCCGCTCATCTTCCGATTGGGCGCGCGTGAAACAAACAGTGGCGTAACGTATTCGTGTACGGCTTCGGGACGAGATGATAATTTTTCTGCGAGCAGGGTACGCAGTTTTTCGGGGGTATCCGCTTCTTCAAATTCGGGTTTGCCGTCCGGTTTGCCGAAGACGCGAATCATGACTTCTTGTGCGAAAAATTCCCAAGGTTGCGGGAAATGTGCTTTTTGATGCAGCACTTCTCCTGTTTCTTTATCTATAGTTTTGCCGTCAAATGCGTTCATCTCTTTATAGCGTACAAAATGGGTAATTTTCTGCTGCATGGCAACGGTCGAACAGGCAACGACAACTGCGTCCAAGGCGTGATGGCGGTCGTTTTCCGCACGCACTTTGCGTAATCCCCAAAAGCCGCGCAACAGATTGGTAATTTGTCCGTTGGATGCAAAGACACGTCTTTTCCCTTTACCTGTCAGCCGCATACGGTCGGCAATAAATTGGCACAGGAAACGGTTGACGTAGCGCGTATCGTTCAGATTGCGTTCTTTAAAGCCATCTTCGTCGAATTTTTGCAGCAGAATCCGTTGTTTTTTACTACGAGGAAAACGGCTGGTTTCGACACGCGCTTTAAATTCCTGCCATTCGCGGCTGTTGTCTTTGCCATTGAAGTATTCGTAAGGGGTTTGGTTGCTTTTGTTTTGGTTTTCGCTGCCCAATACCAGCACTTTATTGTTGAAACTGTCGTCCCATGTGCGCGAGAACGGCAGGG
>NZ_JBQCVF010000285.1:0-1673 GCF_051962515.1 Neisseria sp. P0009.S007
ACGTGTGGCACAAGCCATGCATACGGATTCCAATGATGCGGACAACCGCGAGCGTGAACCGAGTTCACATACCCGACAAAATGTTTCAGACGACCCAAAACCCAAAAAGCAGCCAGCATCTCAAAAAGGCCGTCTGAAACCTTTACCCCTTGCCGATATTCGCACCTTTGAAGCCTGGCTCAAAACCGCCGAACGCGACAATCCGCGCCTGCTGTTCCTAAGCCGCGACGATCTGATGCAACACGCCGCCGCGCACATTACCGAAGAGCAGTTCCCCAAATTCTGGCAAACCGCAGACGGCAAGTTCAAACTTTCCTACCGCTTCGAGCCGCACCATCCGCTCGACGCCGTGCCGCTGACCGTCCTCAACCGCCTGCACGCGCCGTCGCTCGAATGGCTGGTGCCCGGTATGTTACGCGAAAAAATCCAGTTGCTGATTAAAGCCCTGCCGAAGCAAATCCGCCGCATTTGCGTGCCCGTCCCCGATTTCATCACCAAATTCCTCGAAAGCAATCCCGACCGCCAAGCGTCCATCATTCCCCAGTTGGCGCACTTTATCGCCAAAAGTGCCGGCGATATGCGGATTCTCGAGCAAATCGACCAAGACGCATGGGCGGCGCAAGAATTGCCCGAACATTGCTATTTGAATCTGCGCATTATCGACGACGGAGGACAAGAGCTTGCCGGCGGCCGCAAACTGCACGAATTGCAACAACAGCTCGGCCAAGCTGCCGCCGTCACCTTCCGCGACAACACCCAAGAATTTGAGCGCGACAACGTTACCACATGGGATATCGGCACCCTGCCCGAATCCATCAAATTCGCACGCGGCAAACAACAGCTTACCGGCTACCTTGGCCTGCAAAAAGAAAAAGACGGCCGCATCGCCCTGCGCCTGTTCGACACGTCCGCCGCCGCCGAACAAACCCATAGATTAGGCGTGATCGAACTCATGAAACTACAACTAAAAGAACAAGTTAAAGACCTGAACAAAGGCATCCAAGGCTTCACCCAAGCCGCCATGCTACTCAAACACATCAACGCCGACACCCTGCGCGACGACCTCACCCAAGCCGTCTGCGACCGCGCCTTTATCGGCGAAGACGAGCTGCCGCGCAACGAAAAAGCCTTCAAAGAGCAAATCAAACGCGCCCGCAGCCGCCTGCCCGCCGTCAAAGAAGCCCTCAGCCGCTACCTACAGGAAACCGCCGCCGCCTACGCCGAACTCAACGGCAAACTCGGCAAACACCCGCTCACCCACCTTCTAAGACTACGCCTGCAAACCCTGCTCGCCGCCGGCTTCGCCACCCACACCCCGTGGGCACAATGGCCACGCCTGCCCATCTACCTCAAAGCCATGACCCTGCGCCTCGAAAAATACAGCGGCAACCCCGCCCGTGACGCAGCCCGCGAAGCCGATATTCAAGAGCTGGAACAAATGTGGCAGGAAAAAACCGACAGCTTAGTGAAACAAGGACAACCCGTTTCAGACGACCTCGCCGCGTTTAAATGGATGATTGAAGAATTGAGAGTGTCGCTGTTTGCGCAGGAGTTGAAGACACCGTATCCAGTATCGATGAAGCGGTTGTTGAAGGAGTGGGGAATTTTGAGGTAGATTGGAAACAGCATAATAGCGGTGAAATCACCTTAACTATAAAATTATGATAATATAC
>NZ_JBQCVF010000286.1:0-1666 GCF_051962515.1 Neisseria sp. P0009.S007
CACTCGGTACCGTTGCCGACGTCGTCACTCTAGACCACAACAACCGTATCCTCGTGTCGCAAGGGTTGAAACGGATGCGTTTGGGCAAAATGCGTCCCGGTATCCGCGCCTTGTTTGAAGTGGCGCGACGGGATTGGCGCAAGGCTCAGCCGTTTGATATGGGCTTTGCGTTGGGACCGCGCATCAATGCGGCCGGACGGCTGGACGATATGTCGGTCGGCATTGCTTGTCTGTTGGCGCAAGATGATGCCGAAGCGCAGGAACTGGCGGCGCAGTTAAACAACCTCAATATCGAGCGCCGTGAAATCGAGCAGTCTATGCTGCAAGATGCGCTGAATGATTTTCCCGAAACCCTGCCTTCAGGTCAGACGACGTTGGTGGCGTATCGCGACGATTTCCATCAAGGCGTGGTTGGCATTGTTGCCAGCCGCCTCAAAGACCGTTTTTATCGTCCGACCATCGTGTTTGCGCCTGCCGACAACGGCGAAGTGCGCGGTTCGGGGCGTTCCATTCCCAATCTGCACTTGCGCGATGCTTTGGACTTGGTATCCAAACGCCATCCCGATTTGATTTTGAAATTCGGCGGACACGCGATGGCGGCGGGTTTGAGCATACTTGAACACAATATTCCCGCGTTTCAGACGGCCTTTGAAGAAGCCGTGCGTGAGATGGTGTGCGAAGACGATTTGTCGCAAACCTTCATCACCGATGGCAGCCTGCCTGCACGCGACATCACGTTGGAACAGGCGCAAAACCTTGCCCGACACGTTTGGGGGCAGGGCTTCGCGCCGCCGAGTTTTACCGACGAATTTCACGTCATCCGCCAGCAGCCTCTAGGCGCGGAAGGCAAACATAAAAAAGTCTGGCTGCAAAAAGACGGCTACGAATTTGAAGCCATGTTCTGGCGTTGCAGCGAAGACATTCCCGAATACATCCGCACGGTGTACCGCCCCGTTGCCAACGAATGGCGGAATAATCTCGAATTGCAGCTTTATATCGACTACTGGGAAGCCGCGTAAGCAAAGGCTGTCTGAAAAATGAAGAAACAAAAACCTTGGCTCGGCTTTTCATTGGCTCTGCTTGCCACCATGACTTGGGGTTCGCTGCCGGTCATCGCCCAACAGGCCTTAAAAGCCGTCAATGCGCCCACGTTGGTGTGGGTGCGCTTTTTAGTAGCTTCGCTGGTGTTGTTTGTGTTGTTGGGGCTGACCGGCAAGCTGCCGAGGCCGTCTGAATTTTCCAGGCAAACCTTGTTTTTATTGGTGCTGGGCATTATTGGTATTTCCGCCAACTTCGTTCTCGTTGCCCTGGGTTTGCACTATATTTCGCCGACCACCACGCAGGTGTTGTGGCAGCTCTCGCCCTTTACCATGATTTTGGTCGGAGTGGGCGTGTTTAAAGAAGCCTTTACGCACTGGCAAAAAATCGGCTTGATGCTTTTGCTGACGGGTTTGGTCATGTTTTTCAACGATAAATTCGGCGAACTTTTCAGCTTGGGCAGCTACGCAGTCGGCGTGATGATGGCGGCTTCAGGCAGCATGATTTGGGTGTGCTACGGTGTGGCGCAAAAACTTCTGTCCAAACATTTCAATTCGCAACAAATCCTGCTCATGATTTATTTTTGCAGCAGCTTTGTTTTCCTGCCATTTGCCGAACCATTGCAAAT
>NZ_JBQCVF010000287.1:0-1651 GCF_051962515.1 Neisseria sp. P0009.S007
ATTTATAGCTATTTGGTAAAACGTTTTTAGAAAATAATATCTTGATTATTTCCCTTTTTTCAAAATACCGGATTCTGCAATTTTTTTGGCAATGTCTTTAGCTGATCTTTTCAGAACATCTTTGCTATTTCCTCCAAATACTCCCATTGCCAACATACCGTCAGTTTGAATATTACCGACAATTTTTCCGCTTTCTTTATCAACCAGTGTTGTAACGATTTTTGACGTTGCTTTGCCTGCGCCAAAGCCCACCCAATAACGCAGAGCACGGTTTCCTTCATTAAAGTTTTCGATATTGATATTAATATCTAAGTCATCGCCTACGGTATAACCGAGAGTGGTTAATTCATTGTTCAAGTATTGGGTAAAAAGTGCGCGTGTATCAGATGGAATATGATCTTGGGAAAGATCACGAATAGTGTAGCTATGGTAGCTTTTTTCTTTTTGTCCGAAATCAACAGTACTGGTTGTTGAACAAGCAGATAAAGCAAAGGCTAATGCCGTTAGTGTGAGTAGTTTTTTCATGGTAAAAGTTCTCTTTTTTAATTGATAAAATGCTTAAGTTTAAGCAAATCGAATTATCAATCATTTTTTCTTTTCTTTCAATTTATTATGCTTATATATTAAGGTAATTCAAAGTTTAGCTTTATATAAACAACAAAAGGCCGTCTGAAATTTCAGACGGCCTTTTATATTTGCAGGCTGATTATTTAAATATATTTTTAATAATGCCCATTACGCTGCGGGAAATGGCGTTGGTTACTTGGCGGTTGATTTGGCTGCCGATGGCGTCGGCAACGTTGTAGCCCAAACCTTGGCCGGATTTTTTGCGTCCGCCGCTCAAACCGCCGATCAGTCCGCCGAGAATGCCGGGATCGGCATTGGCAGCCTCTTTTTCTGCGGTTTTTTGCGCTTTTTCCTGCTCTTTGGCGGCATTTGTGGCTTCTTTTTCAGCGGCAGCCTGGCTGTCTGCTTCGGCCAATGCTTCAAAGGCGGAGTAGTTGTCCACCATGTCTTTGTAGGTTGGATACAAATCGTCGTTTTGGAACAGGCGGTTGCGTTCCTCTGCGGTAAGCGGGGTTAAGGAAGATTGCGGCGGCAGTATGAGGGCGCGTTCTACCGGCTCGGGCATACCTTTTTCATCAAGGAAGGAAACGAGGGCTTCGCCGACGCCGAGTTCGGCAATCGCTTCGGCAACTTTGATGTTTGGGTTGCTGCGGAAGGTTTCGGCAGCGGCTTTGACTGCTTTTTGGTCGCGCGGTGTGAAGGCACGCAGGGCGTGTTGTACGCGGTTACCCAGTTGGCCGAGAATAGTATCGGGCAAGTCGAGCGGGTTTTGGGTGACGAAATATACGCCCACGCCTTTGGAACGGATCAGGCGCACGACTTGTTCGATTTGTTCGACCAACGCATTGGCGGCATTGTCGAACATCAAATGCGCTTCGTCGAAGAACATCACAAATTTTGGTTTGTCCAAATCGCCGACTTCGGGCAGGGTTTCAAACAACTCCGCCAGCATCCACAGCAAAAACGCGCTGTACATACGCGGAGAGCACATTAGTTTTTCGGAATTAAGGATGTTGATGATGCCTTTGCCGTTGTCGGTTTGCATCCAGTCTTGCAGGTTGAGGGAAGGTTCGCCGAAGAATTT
>NZ_JBQCVF010000288.1:0-1647 GCF_051962515.1 Neisseria sp. P0009.S007
CCAAACTGTACTACTTGCGCGGCCTGACCGGTAAAGCAGCTCGCATTAAAGAAAAATTGCCTGCTCGCAAAGGTTAAAGCCTTCATCAAAAACCCACTTCAATGAAGTGGGTTTTTTGTTTTTATACAAGAACGCCTTGTCTTTCTTACACAATCCTGTAAGCCAATCACAATTCCCATCTCACGCATAAACTTAAACAGAATTATAACTCCCCCTGCTTCTTTTAACCTTTATAACAAAGGCCGTCTGAAACAAAAGATGCAGACGGCCTTTAATCACATCAGACGGTTATTTAAACCATCTTGCCAATGCTGGGATACGCGACAACAACAGTGTATCCAAAATCCAAATAACAGCGATTGCAGCAATGGCCGTTGGAAAAATCACAGCCAAAATCAGAAGTGGCACAGCCATTGCCCACCATACCGGAAATTTAATTTTCTGTGCAGGAGGAACTAAACCTCGCGCTTCCGAAGGACGGCGTTTCCACCACATTACACAACCGCTGACACAGATAAAGATAATCGCCAGGCAGAACAAGACATTTGCCAATACGCTCCACCAGCCCAGCGTACCCATATGCAAAGCAATGCTTGCCGCCATGAATTTACCAAACCAGTTGTAATCATCGAAATGAATATCAGCCAGGATTTTGCCACTGTATTGATCAATGTGTACCGTACGATCCGCAGTCGGACTAATCATATCGTAGCTCATTGAGTCTTGCGACAGCGTCCATACACCGGTCTCACCCTTAGGCAAATTAAGCTGATAGCGACCTTTAAAGCCAATTTCGCGCGCAAAGCGGTCAACCGTCTCCAACGTCATCGGCTCACTCGGATTAATGCCGTTTTCGCCCATTGTCGTACCGGAAACCGGCATAGGCGTCAGCTCCAAAATCCACGGCACTTCTTTGGATTTACCGTCGTTCAGCACATCACCATGGGTTGATACGGAAGATACAGGATTAGGCTCCACGCCCCATTTACCCGTAGGAAATTGACTCCACGCTTGAACCACTTTACCACCCCAAATACCTGCCCAAGCAACGCCCGACAGACAGAACAGCAATAAAATCAAAGAAACCCAAGAGCCAAATGCACCGTGCAGGTTGCGCCACCAAGAACGACCTTTGCCTGCTTTAGGTAAAAAAACAGCCTTCAGACTACGCTGTTTTACCCACCACAAATAAATACCGGTCACAATCATGATGATGGTTAGCGACGCAGCGGTTTCCAACAGGTAGTCCCCTGTCGCCCCAATCATAATATCGCCGTGGATTTCATCCATCGTGTGATACCAGCCTTGACCGCGCGGCATCGTGTTCACGACTTTTGCCGTATAGGGATCAACGGCAACCATAGTGGCTTTATCGTCATTGTTCACGCGGAATACGGCAACCATATCATCTGTGCGCGGCGCAATATACTGCACCACAGAGGAAGTTTCCGGATTCACAAACTGTCTGGCAGCTTCAGCCTGAGCCGACAAAGGCTGAACCACTGCCTGAGGCGTAACATGTATGCGCTCGCCTTCTTTACCGGTAATATTGGCAAATAGCAGCATTCCCAACCCTGTAACAGCCAGCAGGGTTAAAAACGGCGCAACCAAAAGTCCGGCATAAAAATGCCATCGCCAAACAGTCAA
>NZ_JBQCVF010000289.1:0-1647 GCF_051962515.1 Neisseria sp. P0009.S007
TTGACTGTTTGGCGATGGCATTTTTATGCCGGACTTTTGGTTGCGCCGTTTTTAACCCTGCTGGCTGTTACAGGGTTAGGAATGCTGCTATTTGCCAATATCACCGGTAAAGAAGGCGAGCGCATACATGTTGCGCCGCAGGCGCAAGTGCAGCCTTTGTCGGCTCAGGCTGAAGCTGCCAGACAGTTTGTGAATCCGGAAACTACCTCTGTGGTGCAATATATTGCGCCGCGCGCAGATGATATGGTTGCCGTATTCCGCGTGAACAATGACGATAAGGCTGCTATGGTTGCCGTTGATCCCTATACGGCGAAGGTCGTCAATTCAACGCCGCGCAATGACGGCTGGTATCACATCATGGACGAAATCCATGGCGATATGATGATCGGCACGGTGGGCGACTATATACTGGAAACAGCCGCTTCACTGACTATTTTGATGATCATTACCGGGATTTACCTGTGGTGGGCAAAACAGCGCGGTGTGAAATCCATGCTTGTACCGAAAGCAGGTAAAGGACGTACATGGTGGCGTAGCATGCACGGCGCATTCGGCACTTGGGTTTCTTTGCTTCTGTTGCTGTTCTGCCTTTCGGGCGTTGCTTGGGCGGGAATTTGGGGCGGTAAGTTGGTTCAGTCTTGGAGCCAATTCCCTGCCGGTAAATGGGGCGTCGAACCGAACCCTGTATCTACCGTGCCGACCCACGGCGATGTGTTGAACGACGGTAAAATCAAAGAAGTGCCATGGGTTCTGGAGCTTACGCCTATGCCTGTTTCCGGTACGACGAAGGGCGAAAACGGCATCAATCCGAGCGAACCGATGACTTTGGAAACAGTTGACCGCTTTGCCCGAGAAATCGGTTTTGAAGGCCGCTACAAGCTTAATTTGCCTAAAGGCGAAACGGGCGTGTGGACGCTGTCTCAGGACTCGATGAGCTACGATATGCCCAGTCCGACCGCCGACCGCACGGTACACATCGATCAATACAGCGGCAAAGTCCTTGCCGACATCCATTACGATGATTACAACTGGTTTGGTAAATTCATGGCGGTCAGCATTGCGCTGCATATCGGTACGATGGGCTGGTGGAGTGTGCTGGCGAACGTTTTGTTCTGCTTGGCAGTCATTTTCGTCTGCATCAGCGGCTGTGTGATGTGGTGGAAACGCCGTCCTTCGGAAGCGCGTGGTCTGGTTCCTCCTGCGCAGAAAATCAAATTGCCGGTATGGTGGGCAATGGCTGTGCCACTTCTGATTTTGGCTGTGATTTTCCCAACAGCCATTGCCGCAATCGCTGTGATTTGGATTTTGGATACACTGTTGTTGTCGCGTATCCCTGCATTGGCAAGATGGTTTAAATAACCGTCCGATGTGATTAAAGGCCGTCTGAATCTTTTGTTTCAGACGGCCTTTTGTATAAAGGTTAAAAGAGGTAGGTAAGTTACGATTCTGTTTAAGTTTATATGTAAAATGGAGATTGTGGTTGGCTTGCAGGATTGTGTAAGAAAGACAAGGAGTTTTTGTATAAAAACAAAAAACCCACTTCATTGAAGTGGGTTTTTGATGAAGGCTATTAACCTTTGCGAGCAGGCAATTTTTCTTTAATGCGAGCTGCTTTACCGGTCAGGCCGCGCAAGTAGTACAGTTTGG
>NZ_JBQCVF010000290.1:0-1646 GCF_051962515.1 Neisseria sp. P0009.S007
GTCGCAATACATCATGTGGGAATCCGCCCGATTATCTTAGTGGGCAAAGCATTTTGGGCGGGACTGTTGGACTGGATACGCGAGCAGTTGCTGGGCAGAAACCTGATTTTGGAAGAGGATTTAAACCTGATCCGCGTCATCGACGACGAAGACGAAATCATCGAAGAAATCTTCGCCCATTACGAAAACCGCTTGGAAGACTTGTCCGAACACCAAAATGCTTGGTCGCTGGGGCTGTAAAAAACTAAGGTTTCAACTAAAAAAGGGCGGTTATCCCACCTGCCCTTGCTTCATTAATAAAGGCCGTCTGAAAATGTTTTCAGACGGCCTTGAGATTTATCTTTTCCGACCTTTCTTTTGTTCCATTTTATCCAACGCTTTTCCCATATCTTCTAAAGCATTCGGATTACCACCAAAATCATGGCCGCCGACACTACACACAGTAGCAGATAGTATACTCATCGTCGAAATCTCTTTCATTTCAAACCGTTCAGATTCCCTTGGGATCTCATGCAATAATTTCCCTTTTCCAAAATGACGACTGTATAGCTTTACCGGCTCCGGATTCATAATATCAATCCTGTTCAGACAATCCAGATAGTGCTTCTCTATCATGGAAGTACCTGCCAAATTTTTATTCGTATCATCAAAATTAGTTATCACATCATATACTAACAAATTTGGATTGTGAGGATGATTTTTGATACTTTCCATATCTGCATAAACACGACTCTGAGCACCCTCCAGCATCGGCAAAAATCTTGGCTTATCGGCAAATACTGAGATTGGTAAACAAATTGTCATCAAAAAAACAGCTAACTTTTTCATTTTACTTTCCCCCGATTAGATCAAGTCGTTCACGACGAATCAGTTTATCATTCGGATAACCCTGAATAGTACAGATAAGAGAAGTTTTACCGTCACTCTCTTCCAATATCAGCGATTTTTCTACTGTATTTTTTGCAGGCATCGAACCAGACGTTGCTTGCATATTTGGCTGCCAACGCAAAGACTTATGACTATTAATAATAATTTGCGGAGAAGTCACAAAATCCTCTCCCATCGGTTTCAATCCCCATTGAGGGAACTTTGCTACCACATCAGCAGCCCGAGCTTTTTTAAGCTCGAACCCCCAGAAATAAAAAACAGGATTTTTACCCGTCTCATTAACCGGCAGTTCCGAATATTCTGCCGAAAAACTACTAAAATGTATGCCGTTTACTATTATCGGTTTATTGAAGATAACCTGTCTTTTCCCATCTTCATCGGCACTACCTAACTGAAAACGTGCAGTCTTTCCTACTTTCTCAATCGGAGCATATTTACTCAATTGCTCCTGCTTGTTTTTCAAGATATCAAACATAGATGCATCACATTTTACAAATGCATTCAGCAACTCTTCTTCCGCACTTCCTGCCCATGCATTGGTTGTAAGTGCAAGTACAGCCATACTCAAATATTTGATAGATCGTTTCATATTGTCTTTCTAAAGTTAGCGTAGATTATCGTTGAATTACCCAACCATTTTAATTCATGACATCAAATTAAGCACGATATAAATTATTGTTTTTTTCAGACGGCCTTTTATCTTCTTTCAAAGCGTTTAATTGTTTTCCCACTCGACATGCTCACTCAAGAAGCCGCCG
>NZ_JBQCVF010000291.1:0-1642 GCF_051962515.1 Neisseria sp. P0009.S007
CTGGAAAACACCGAAAGCCTGCGCCCGACTGCGGCGACGGTGCTGAACATTTCCGAAGACCATCTCGACCGCTACGACGATTTGCTCGACTACGCGCATACCAAAGCCAAGATTTTCCGTGGCGATGGCGTGCAGGTTTTGAATGCAGACGATGCGTTCTGCCGTGCGATGAAGCGTGCCGGGCGCGAGGTGAAATGGTTTTCGTTGGAACATAAAGCCGATTTTTGGTTGGAACGTGAGACAGGATGCCTGAAACAAGGCAATGAGGACTTGATTGCCACGCAAGACATTCCGTTGCAAGGTCTGCACAACGCCGCCAACGTTATGGCTGCCATCGCCTTGTGCGAAGCGGTCGGTTTGCCGCGCGAAGCATTGCTCGAACATGTTAAAACCTTCCAAGGCCTGCCGCACCGCGTGGAAAAAATCGGCGAGAAAAACGGCGTGGTGTTTATCGACGACAGCAAAGGCACGAACGTCGGTGCGACTGCCGCCGCGATTGCCGGTTTGCAAAATCCGCTCTTTGTAATTTTGGGCGGCATGGGCAAAGGGCAGGACTTCACGCCTCTGCGCGACGCGCTTGCCGGCAAGGCAAAAGGCGTGTTCCTGATCGGTGTCGATGCGCCGCAAATCCGTCGCGATTTGGACGGCTGCGGTCTGAATATGATCGACTGCGCCACTTTGGAAGAAGCGGTGCAGAAGGCATACGCCCAAGCCGAAGCGGGCGATATCGTGTTGCTCAGCCCAGCTTGTGCGAGCTTCGATATGTTTAAAGGCTATGCACACCGTTCGGAAGTGTTTATTGAAGTGTTCAAAGCTTTGTAAGGCCGTCTGAAAGATGAAAGTTGGGTTGAAGATCGGCTTGGCGGTAGCTATGCTTTCGGCTGTCGCCGCTTTAGTATTTTGGTTTGCCGCGCCGATTCGTTCCACGACAACCGTAGCCACGCCAAGCGAAGCGGCGTTGCCTGAAAATGCCGTTATCGACAGGTTGGTTGTGCATAAAAGCAAGCGCACCATGTCGGCGTACTCGCAAGGCAGGTTGCTGAAAACCTATCCCATTTCGTTGGGCAAGCAACCGGTCGGGCATAAACAGTTTGAAGGCGACGGCAAAACGCCTGAAGGAAAATACCGCATCAATGAGCGTAATCCCAATAGCGGCTACCATAAAAACCTCGGTGTTTCCTATCCCAACGAAGCCGATAAAGCCTACGCTGCGGCACAAGGCAAAAGCCCGGGCGGGTTGATTAAAATCCACGGCATGAAAAACGGCTGGGGTTTTATCGGTAAAAAACACCTGCAAAAAGACTGGACCAACGGCTGCATCGCGGTAACAGACGAAGAAGTCGACGAACTCTACCGCAGCGTAAAACACAACGCGGAAATTGAGATTCTGCCGTAGGTTTTATGCCTGTTGAAGTGATGGGGCGGTTGTAACGGGTAGTCGATTGCTTATCATGCCGTCTGAAAAGCTCGACAGGGCAGGGGACTTGATACTGGGATTTTTATCTAAAATAAGCCGCCAATCCTTTCTAAGGATAGGTCAACACGCTTTCTCTTTTTTGAACCGTAGATTCTGAATTGTTGGTTTGGAAATAAACCTTTAAAATAACGTTAATTCATTTTTTCAGACGGCCTCTTGCCCATT
>NZ_JBQCVF010000292.1:0-1639 GCF_051962515.1 Neisseria sp. P0009.S007
TTAAACAGTTTTTCACGCACGCTGTCAGGCGTCGGGCGCAGACCATCTGCAGATAAAAATGTTAACTTTCGTCCCCTACATTGTCCACCAATGATACGTACTTGATTGCTGTGTTTGGAATGTTTGTTGTTTGCCATAATTCTTAAAAAGATACCGATTTTTCAGACGGCCTCAATTATATAGTGAAACTGCTATCAAACCATATTTCGATCTCTGCTTTTAGAGACAACAAGGCCGTCTGAAACTCATTTTTCAGACGGCCTTAGTTTGTTCTAAATAAAAGAAGTTAATTGTTTCAAAGGCTAAATTCTAATATGTCTATAGACATCTCTAACTTTTCAAACACCCACTTTTTTATTTAATTTACATATCTAACGACTTTTCCTCCTTGCTTCAAAATAGTTTGATTTTTATATGGATGGTTAAATTATCAAATATAGTTGAGTAAATTATATTTTTATATTATATTTTCATATTACCTATAATGAATATTGAGGTTTTGTATGAAAAATATCGTCTTACTTTTTACTTTACTTGTAACACCAGTTTCTTCTTTCGCAGCTTGCTATGGAAGCGACTCATTTCACACTTGCAATGACAATAGCGGGAATACTTATAGTATCCAAACAATTGGCGATACTACCTATGTAAATGGATATAATTCTCGAACTGGAAGCAATTGGTCTCAAGAAAGTATGCATATTGGCAACACTACTTTTACTAATGGTCGTGCAGCAAATGGTAATTCTTGGGATATGACCACCCAAAGAATTGGAGATACCACTTTTATGAATGGAAGAAATTCTCAGGGCAATTATTTTAGTAAAACCTGTAACCAATTTGGATGTTATTGAACCATCTCCTTAACTTTATGGATATTCTTCTCTAGCTTAATTGAAAATATTTAAAAAAAGGCCGTCTGAAAATCATTTTTCAGACGGCCTTTTTCTATCCAAGCTTTAACCAATTACTCTTTCGGTGCCGGCGGTTCAATCTGTTCTTTCCATCCGCATTCTTTTTGTGGGCACACTTTTTCCACGCCCCAGCGTTTGGTGGTTTTGATGGTCAAAACCGGCCACGCGCATTTTGGGCAGGTTTCTGCAATGGGCGGGTTCCAAGTGGCGTAGTTGCAGTCAGGATAAGTGCTGCAACTGTAAAACAGTTTGCCGTAACGGGATTTGCGTTCGACGAGGTTGCCTTTTTTGCATTGCGGGCATTGGACGCCGGTGTCTTTCGGTTTTTCCAGCGGCTCAACGTGTTTGCATTTCGGATAGTTGGCGCAGCCAATGAATTTACTGCCGGTACGGCTGTATTTGTACACTAGACGACCGCCGCATTTAGGGCATTCGCGTCCGTCGAGTTCAGCTTGCTCTGCTTCCGCTTTGGCAATACGTTCGGCCGCTTCTTCGGCGGTTTCGTTAACGTTGCGGGTGTAGCTGCACTCGGGATAACCGGCACACGCAACGAAACGACCCATTTTGCCAAATTTGATTTGCAGTTTGTGTTCGCCGCATTTCGGGCAGGTTTCGTCGAGTTCCTGCGTGGTAAATTTGGCGCGTTCGATACCCTCTTTTTCTTCTACTTGCTTGATAAATGGTTTCCAGAATTTATCCATCACGGGAATCCATTGGCGTTTGCC
>NZ_JBQCVF010000293.1:0-1636 GCF_051962515.1 Neisseria sp. P0009.S007
CCGTTCGGATGTTTGGGCAACACTTTGTCGCCGCGGATATCCAAATCTTTTTCAGGATTGAAGGCCATTTCACGGCCGTTGAGTTTTAAAACGTGCTGCGTGCGGATACGTTCCAAGCGTTGAGGGATGTCCGCAAGCGGGATATCGTGCGGCAGGCTGCCTTCCAAACCGAGCAATAATGCGTCGAATGTGCCGTGTCCGATACCGGTCAAAGCAAGTGAACCGTACACTTCAATGACAATGCGCGCCACTTGTGTATCCAAGTTTTCGGCATTCAGCAAATCAGCAAAAGCGGCCGCGGCCTTCATCGGGCCGACGGTGTGCGAGCTGGACGGGCCGATGCCGATTTTGAAAATATCAAAGATGCTGATCATAATTTTCCTATTATTGTGTGTGCGGGCTGTGTTTTTCAGACGGCCTTAAGGCCTAAAGAGGAATCTTGTGCGCCGCTTGCCAATGCAAGTACCAAATGTCCGACAGTCATCAAAGGATCACCTGCTTCCGGCGAGGTGTATTTCAGCATCAGCGGTTTTTTACGCAAGGGTTCGTAATGGCTGACTTTACAATGCGGGTCTTCCAAACTTGTAGAACCGGCGCGGTATCTGTATGCCAACAGCCGTAAATCGTTCAAGTCCATCTTCATGCCGTTGTCCAGCAATTCGCGCAACTGGTTTTCCCAGGCAATATCGTTGCTTCCGTCTTTAATGGCAATCAAGATGGACTTTTCGAGGATTTTTTTGATGTGCTGGTTCAAGGAGCGGATTGGGAAATGCCCCAGCCACAACAAATCGGTCTCCGCAAATTGGGCGGAAAACTGCTCGATAAACCAGGAATGTAAACCTCGATAATCCGGCGAATGAAACAGGGTTGATTTAACCTTGTTGCCATCTTTATCCAACATGTAATGGCAGCCGATAATCACGCTGCAAGATTCGGCAGCCCATCTAGGAATAATGACTTTGGGGGTAAAGAGCGTTTCGAGGCGTTGCTCGGTAAATTGAGTGGTGAAATCGGGATTGTATTGCAACGATGTCGGCAAATAGCCGCGCCAAAGGTACATGCCGATCCTGTTTTCGCCGATGACATCCAAAAGTTGTTCCAGCATGATACGGCTAGGACATGAAATAAATTCGTCCGCATCCAGCGGAAAAACGAAATCTATCGCTTCATCTTTTGCTACAAGCTGCTTCATAAGCAGGTTTACCAATTGCTCTTGATTGTACTTGAGCGCTTGATATTGATAGATAAATATAGGCAAACCTTCTTCTTTCAATTGAATCAGGATTTCCCTTGTTCCATCGCTGCTGCCGTGATCGATGATGTGCATTTCATCCATCAGCTCGAGATTATGACGGACAAACGATTCGATAACGTCGTTTTCGTTGCGCACCATGCTGATGCTGATTAGTTTTTTTCCCATAAATTATGCAATGTATTGATAGGTTTTAATCATTTTTCAGACGGCCTTAATCCAGCCGGCAATGCGTTTTTCAATCGCTTCGGCACTCAAACCCAAGTCGTCCAGCAGTTTTTTCGGGTCGCCGTGTTCGGTAACTTTGTCTTCTACACCCAACAGCAACACCGGTTTGCAGATGCCGTGTTTCGCCAACACTTCCAACACCGCGCTGCCTGCGCC
>NZ_JBQCVF010000294.1:0-1616 GCF_051962515.1 Neisseria sp. P0009.S007
ATAATGTCGCGTGTGGGAGTACGGTAATTTTTGGCATTTTTATTGTCTCGGTTGTTTAAGAGTGGTTGTGGTTAAAGTGGTTTCAGATGGCCTTGGATATTCAATATTCAGGCCGTCTGAAAAATAGGTTTATAACATGATGCCTTTACTTTTTAAATTTTCCAGACATTCGTCCAAGTAAGCATCATCATGTTCGGCATAAATCGGCGAAGTAGCTGTTTCAGCCGCGTGCGAATGGTATGGGGCAACGGCTTTGCCGCGGTACAGCGGGTCTTTCCACAACGGGTCGGGTTTGTAGCCGCGTTTTTCCATTTCTTCCATAATCAGCGTGTGATAAAGATAGAGCTTGTTAGGCGAATGGGTAAAAACGTAATTAACCGTCGCATGCGGCCTGCCCCAGCCCGCTCCGCGTAAAGCAGCGCATTCACGGTGTTGCCCCAAAAGCTGGGCGCGGGGGAGTAGGGGGATAAGGGTTTGGTGCCAGAGTCTCATTGTGATTCAAATAATTTTGAGTAATCTTCGTAAGCTATCTTCAAATCCTTTTTTGAGTAGGTAGTATAAATGTGAAGACCCTCTTCAATTTCAGTGGTTAGATTTGATCCACTTTTCCCAAAGTATTTGTCTTTATGTAGACGGACTTTGGAATTTTTGGGTTTATATGCATTTTCTGAAGAGATGAGATTTCTTAATATGGAAGGATTTTGTTGGTGCTTTTCCTTAATAAAGGAGATAAATGCACTTCTGTTTACTTCAAAGATTTTTTCTTGATGATGTTCTTTGACAGTTTTTTCAAAACCTAACTCTGCTGTTTCATTTTTAGGAAATACAATTTCGCCTCTTAATGAGAGAAAGAGCCTTTTCACAAGATTTTCATCAATTGCAAAAAGCTCAGTTTCTCCTATTTGGCTTTTGCCGAAAATTTCATGAAGTAAGGTTTCTTTTTCTTTATAGTTGTCGGTTTTAATGGCTAGAATGCGCTCTAACCCAGCAACGTTTGCGTAGCCGTTGTTTTCCAAATGGCGCATTCTAATTTCAAAATTATTTTCGTCAGTAATACCAATTTTATATACACCTTTGATGACGGTTTTCATTAGGTAGACAATGCCTGCTTTTTCCATTGTTGTCCTTTATTTTTATTTCTGTAAGAGGATATCTTTTCAGACGGCCTTTTTATCAAAAGCCGTCTGAAACCATCCGCCATCAAATATTATTAACACTTTGGCCAGTAAGCGCACGTTGGATGTTGCGGTTCATGCGCTTGGCGGCGAAGTTGTCTGTGCTGTGGCTGAGTTTGGCGACGGCGGCACGGATGTCTTCGGCTTTACCGTCTTTCAGACGGCCTTGCAAAGCGGCGATGTCTTGTTGAATCTGTTGCAATTCTTCGGCTTCCAATAAATCGCCATCCAGCTCAAGGGCGACGTTGACGGCGTCGGTCAGGCTTTCGGCTTCGACCACGGCTTCGGCGCGTGCGCGGGCTGCCATGTCTTCGGCTGCGTTGCTCATGCTGTCTTTGAGCATTTGGGTGATGGTGCTGTCGTCCAAGCCGTAGGAAGGTTTGACTTCGATTTGTGCCTGTACACCGGTGCTTTGTTCTTGTGCGGAAACGGACAGTAAAC
>NZ_JBQCVF010000295.1:0-1608 GCF_051962515.1 Neisseria sp. P0009.S007
CAGCTCGGTCGCAATTTCCAAAACAGCGATATGCTGATTGTGCCGAAGGTGTTTTACGACTACTGCACCAGCGACGTGCTGACCATCGAATGGATGGACGGCACTCCGGTATCCGATATTGCCAAACTCAAAGCCGACGGCATTGATTTGCACAAACTTGCCGATTACGGCGTGGAAATCTTCTTCACGCAAGTTTTCCGCGACGGCTTTTTCCATGCGGATATGCACCCCGGCAATATTTTGGTCGCCGCCGACAACCGCTACATTGCCCTCGATTTCGGCATCGTCGGCACGCTGACCGACTACGACAAACGCTATCTCGCCATCAACTTCCTCGCATTCTTCAACCGCGATTACCACCGCGTCGCTACCGCCCACATCGAATCGGGCTGGGTGCCTGCCGACACGCGCGCGGAAGAATTGGAAGCGGCTGTCCGCGCCGTGTGCGAACCGGTGTTCAACAAACCGATTTCGCAAATTTCCTTCGGCTTGGTACTGATGCGCCTGTTTGAAGTCAGCCGTCGCTTCAATGTCGAAATCCAACCGCAGCTGGTATTGCTGCAAAAAACGCTGCTCAACATCGAAGGCTTAGGCCGCCAACTCGATCCCGATTTGGACTTGTGGAAAACCGCCAAACCGTTTTTGGTGCGTTGGATGAACGAACAGGTCGGCCCCAAAGCCCTTTGGCGCAACCTCAAAAACGAAGCTCCCGACTGGGCGCAAATCATCCCTTCCCTGCCGCGCAAAATCAGTGCGTTGGTTGATGAAAACCGCCAACAGGAAATGCGCGATGCCTATGTGCATCTGGTCAAAGTACAGCAACGCCAAAGCCTGTGGTTGGCTGTGATTGCGGTTGTTTTGCTACTGATTTTGCTGTTTAAGTAAACCGTAATACAGCTTTAAACGGCATATAAAAGGCCGTCTGAAATTTAGTTTTCAGACGGCCTTTTATATGCCTATCTATTCTTTTTTCTCATGCGGAACATGTCCGCTTTCGGCTTCGATATGCCGTCTGAAGCGCAGACCTGCGGCGTGATAAAACGGATGCGGCGAGAATTGGCGCGAGACTTGCGAAGCGAAGATGCAAGTCAGCAACATCCAAAACAACAAATTCTGTCCGCCCGTCATTTCCATTACCACTACGGCAGCGGTCAACGGCGATTGGGTTGCGGCGGCAAGGAACGCGGCCATGCAGAGCAAAACCGCGACATTGGACGCGTCGCCCAGTTGCGCGAAAGAAGCCATGTGTTCGCCTATCATCGCACCAATGGTTAAAGACGGCGTGAAGATACCGCCGGGAATGCCTGCCCAGTAGCTGAACACGGTCGCCGCCCATTTTGCGGCAGCCAAGCCGAACGGCGCTTCATATGCGCCTTTAAGAGCGGCTGCGGCTTCGTGATAACCCGTACCATAGGTTTTACCTTGATAAAACGTACCGAGCAACGCCAACAAGATACCCATTACAAAAGCGACCACCAACAAATGACGGCGGATGAAACTGCGCCAGCGTACCGGTGCGAATGCCGCCGCGCCGCGATACAAAAAGCTGCCGAACAATCCGCCAGCCACGCCGCAGACGATGCCCGACACCGCGGCCCACATCAGCAT
>NZ_JBQCVF010000296.1:0-1608 GCF_051962515.1 Neisseria sp. P0009.S007
ATGCTGATGTGGGCCGCGGTGTCGGGCATCGTCTGCGGCGTGGCTGGCGGATTGTTCGGCAGCTTTTTGTATCGCGGTGCGGCGGCATTCGCACCGGTGCGCTGGCGTAGTTTCATCCGCCGTCATTTGTTGGTGGTCGCCTTTGTAATGGGTATCTTGTTGGCGTTGCTCGGTACGTTTTATCAAGGTAAAACCTATGGTACGGGCTATCACGAAGCCGCAGCTGCACTCAAAGGCGCATATGAAGCGCCGTTCGGCTTGGCCGCCGCAAAATGGGCGGCAACCGTGTTCAGCTATTGGGCAGGCATTCCCGGCGGCATTTTCACGCCTTCTTTAACCATTGGCGCGATGATAGGCGAACACATGGCTTCTTTTGCGCAACTGGGCGACGCGTCCAATGTCGCGGTTTTGCTCTGCATGGCCGCATTCCTTGCCGCCGCGACCCAATCGCCGTTGACCGCCGCCGTGGTGGTAATGGAAATGACGGGTGGACAGAATTTACTGTTTTGGATGCTGCTGACTTGCATCTTCGCTTCGCAAGTCTCGCGCCAATTCTCGCCACATCCGTTTTATCACGCCGCAGGTTTGCGCTTCAGACGGCATATCGAAGCCGAAAGCGGACATGTTCCGCATGAGAAAAAAGAATAGATAGGCATACAAAAGGCCGTCTGAAAATCAGATTTCAGACGGCCTTTTGTATGTCGTTTAAAGCTGTATTGAGGTTTATTTAAACAGCAAAATCAGCAGCAAAACAACCGCAATCACAGCCAACCAAAGGCTTTGGCGTTGCTGCACTTTGACCAAATGCACATAGGCATCGCGCATTTCCTGCTGGCGGTTTTCATCAACCAACGCACTGATTTTGCGCGGCAGGGAAGGGATGATTTGCGCCCAGTCGGGGGCTTCGTTTTTTAGGTTGCGCCAAAGGGCTTTGGGGCCGACCTGTTCGTTCATCCAGAGCACCAAAAACGGTTTGGCGGTTTTCCACAAGTCCAAATCGGGATCAAGCTGGCGGCCCAAGCCTTCGATGTTGAGCAGCGTTTTTTGCAGCAACACAAGCTGCGGTTGGATTTCGACATTGAAGCGGCGGCTGACTTCAAACAGGCGCATCAGCACCAAGCCGAAGGAAATCTGCGAAATCGGTTTGTTGAACACAGGCTCGCACACGGCGCGGACAGCGGCTTCCAATTCTTCCGCACGCGTGTCGGCAGGTACCCAACCCGATTCGATGTGGGCGGTGGCGACGCGGTGGTAATCGCGGTTGAAGAAGGCGAGGAAGTTGATGGCGAGATAGCGTTTGTCGTAATCGGTCAGCGTGCCGACGATGCCGAAATCAAGGGCGATGTAACGGTTGTCGGCGGCGACCAGAATATTGCCGGGGTGCATATCCGCATGGAAAAAGCCGTCGCGGAAGACTTGCGTGAAGAAGATTTCCACGCCGTAATCGGCAAGTTTGTGCAAATCAATGCCGTCGGCTTTGAGTTTGGCGATGTCCGATACCGGTGTGCCGTCCATCCATTCGATGGTCAGTACGTCGCTGGTGCAGTAGTCGTAAAACACCTTCGGCACAATCAGCATATCGCTGTTTTGGAAATTGCGACCGAGCTG
>NZ_JBQCVF010000297.1:0-1586 GCF_051962515.1 Neisseria sp. P0009.S007
TCTTCTACACCCAACAGCAACACCGGTTTGCAGATGCCGTGTTTCGCCAACACTTCCAACACCGCGCTGCCTGCGCCGCCTTGTTCGGCATTCTCTTCAGCGGTAACGATGTAGTCATGGCTTCGGGCAAGACGGACGATCAGTTCTTCATCTATCGGTTTGACAAAGCGCATGTCGGCAACGGTCGCGTTCAGCTTGTCGGCGGCGGTCAATGATGGGGCAACCATGCTGCCAAAGGCGATAATGGCAATTTTCTCGCCTTCGCGACGGATGATGCCTTTACCGATTTCAACGGTTTCCAGGCCGTCTGAAACGGTTGCGCCCGTGCCTGTACCGCGCGGATAACGGACGGCAGACGGCGAATTTGCCTGATAGCAGGTTGAGAGCAGCAGGCGGCATTCGTTTTCGTCGCTTGGTGCGGCAATAATCATATTCGGCACGCAACGCAAAAAGCTCAAGTCGTACAAACCGGCATGGGTCGGGCCGTCTGCACCGACAATACCTGCACGGTCGATGGCGAACAAAACAGGTAGGTTTTGCAAAGCAACGTCATGTACCAACTGGTCGTAAGCGCGTTGCAGGAAAGTGGAGTAAATCGCCACGACGGGCTTGATGCCTTCACATGCCAAACCGCCGGCAAAGGTAACGGCGTGTTGCTCGGCGATGCCGACGTCGAAATAGCGGTCGGGGAATCGCTGTTCAAACTCAACCAAGCCGCTGCCCTCGCGCATGGCAGGCGTGATGGCAACCAAACGCTCGTCAGCCGCCGCTTGGTCGCACAGCCATTGGCCGAAAACTTGCGTATAAGTCGGTTTAGCCGCGGCAGGTTTGACTTCCGGCGCAGGCACTTCGCTCGGCAGCTTGGAGACAGCATGGTATTTGACAGGGTCGTTTTCGGCGAATTTGTAGCCGTTGCCTTTTTTGGTGATGACGTGCAGCAACTGAGGGCCTTTGCGGCCGCGCAAGTCTTTTAATACGTCCACCAGATTTTCAACGTTGTGGCCGTCCACCGGGCCGGTGTAACGGAAACCGAAGTTTTCAAACAAAGACAGCGACTGTTTGGCATGTTCCGCTTCGCCTGCCAAGGTTTTGATTTTGTTTTCGACTTTTTGGGCAAGCTCCATCGCTCCGGGCAATTTATCTAATACTTTGCTCGATTGGGCTTTGATGGTGCTCAATAGGCCGTGCATATCGCGCACGACGTTGCTGGCAAGATATTTCGGCAGCGCGCCGACATTGGGGGAAATCGACATTTCGTTGTCGTTGAGGATAACCAGCAAATCGACATCCATATCGCCTGCGCAGTTCAGGGCTTCAAACGCCTGACCCGCCGTCATGGCGCCGTCGCCGATGATAGCGACGCTGCGGCGGTTATTGCCCAACTGTTTGTCCGCAACGGCCATGCCCAAAGCCGCGCCTATGGATGTGGAAGAATGCCCCACGCCGAACGCGTCGTATTCCGACTCGCTGCGTTTTGGGAAACCCGCCAAACCGCCGTATTGGCGCATGGTGTGCATTTGATTTTTGCGGCCGGTGAGGATTTTGTGCGGATAGCTTTGATGGCCGACATCCCAGACCAAATGGTC
>NZ_JBQCVF010000298.1:0-1586 GCF_051962515.1 Neisseria sp. P0009.S007
TCTTCTACACCCAACAGCAACACCGGTTTGCAGATGCCGTGTTTCGCCAACACTTCCAACACCGCGCTGCCTGCGCCACCTTGTTCGGCATTTTCTTCGACAGTAACGATGTAGTCATGGCTTCGGGCAAGACTGACGATTAGTTCTTCATCTATCGGTTTGACAAAGCGCATATCGGCAACGGTCGCATTCAGCTTGTCGGCGACGGTCAATGATGGGGCAACCATGCTGCCAAAGGCGATAACGGCAATTTTCTCGCCTTTGCGACGGATAATGCCTTTGCCGATTTCAACGGTTTCCAGGCCGTCTGAAATGGTTGCGCCCGTGCCTGTACCGCGCGGATAACGGACTGAGGACGGAGAGTTTGCTTGATAGCAGGTTGAGAGCAGCAGGCGGCATTCGTTTTCGTCGCTGGGTGCGGCAATAATCATGTTCGGCACGCAACGCAAAAAGCTCAAGTCGTATAAACCGGCATGGGTCGGGCCGTCTGCACCAACAATACCGGCGCGGTCGATAGCGAACAAAACAGGCAGGTTTTGCAAGGCAACGTCGTGTACCAACTGGTCGTAAGCGCGTTGCAGGAAAGTGGAGTAAATCGCCACGACAGGCTTAATGCCTTCGCATGCTAAACCGCCCGCAAAGGTAACGGCGTGTTGCTCGGCGATTCCAACGTCGAAATAGCGGTCGGGGAATTGCTGTTCAAACTCAACCAAGCCGCTGCCCTCGCGCATGGCAGGCGTGATGGCAACCAAACGCTCGTCCGCCGCCGCTTGGTCGCACAGCCATTGGCCGAACACTTGCGTATAGGTCGGTTTGACCGCGGCAGGTTTGACTTCCGGAGCAGACACTTCGCTCGGCAGCTTGGCGACAGCGTGGTATTTGACAGGATCGTTTTCGGCGAATTTGTAGCCGTTGCCTTTTTTGGTGATGACGTGCAACAACTGAGGACCTTTGCGGCCGCGCAAGTCTTTTAATACGTCCACCAAATTTTCAACGTTGTGGCCGTCCACCGGGCCGGTGTAACGGAAACCGAAGTTTTCAAACAAAGACAGTGACTGTTTGGCGTGTTCCGCTTCGCCTGCCAAGGTTTTGATTTTATTTTCGACTTTTTGGGCAAGCTCCATCGCGCCGGGCAATTTGTCCAACACTTTGCTCGATTGGGCTTTGATGGTGCTCAACAGGCCGTGCATATCGCGCACGACGTTGCTGGCGAGGTATTTCGGCAACGCGCCGACATTGGGGGAAATCGACATTTCGTTGTCGTTGAGGATGACCAGCAAATCAACATCCATATCGCCTGCGCAGTTCAGGGCTTCAAATGCCTGACCCGCCGTCATGGCTCCGTCGCCGATGATGGCGACGCTGCGGCGGTTGTTGCCCAACTGTTTGTCCGCAACGGCCATGCCCAATGCCGCGCCGATGGATGTGGAAGAATGCCCCACGCCGAATGCGTCGTATTCCGACTCACTGCGTTTCGGAAAACCGGCCAAACCGCCGTATTGGCGCATAGTGTGCATTTGATTTTTGCGGCCGGTGAGGATTTTGTGCGGATAGCTTTGATGGCCGACATCCCAGACCAAATGGTC
>NZ_JBQCVF010000299.1:0-1565 GCF_051962515.1 Neisseria sp. P0009.S007
TCATTATAACGAGGACGGTGTGCCCAGCGGCTGTCGTCGCTCTTATTGCTGTCTTGCGACCAGTCGTCATCATTGAGTGTACCCACTTCGTCACCCAAGTAAATCAGCGGCAGACCGCCGGTACTCAGGGCGATGCTGTACAAAAGTTTGATGCGGTCAACGGCATATGGGTCATTTTGAGCCAAACCGACCAATGCTGCGGCTGTACCGCTGACACGGCAGTCACCTGTGTTTGGGTTGTATTGGAAGGGGACGCCGCGCGCGAAGCTGCCGTCAAAATGGTTGACGAAGAAACGGTTGAGGAATTGTCGGTGGTCGTAGCCGTGAATACCGAACTGCCATGCGTCTTCATCGGCAAATGTCCAGCCGATGTCGTCATGGCTGCGGACGTAGTTGACCCATGCAGTGTGGTCGGGCAGGTTGTGGCGGTAGGTCAGTGCTTGATGGAGCAGGTTGACTTCGCGTGTGGCGAGGGTGTTCCACAACAATGCCATTTGCAGAGGGTTGTAGCCGATTTGGCATTCGTCTTGGCTGATGTATTGGACAACTTGGTCAGGATGGACAATGGCTTCGGATTTGAAGAACACAGCTGGTGCTGCGATACGCATTACAGAGTTAAACGCGCGAATCAGAGCGTGTGCCTGAGGCAGGTTTTCGCAGCTTGTGCCCATTTGCTTCCAAATAAAGGCAACGGCGTCCATGCGCAGAATATCAACGCCCAAGTTGGCAAGGAACATCATTTCGCCTGCCATGGCACGGAATACCCATGGGTTGCTGTAATTCAAGTCCCATTGGAAGGAGTTGAACGTTGTCCATACCCAGCGTCCGTCTTCCAGTTGGGAGAAGCCGCCCGGATGTTGGTCGGGGAAGATTTCACGCAGGGTGCGGTCGTATTGGTCGGGCATCCAGCGGTCGGGGAAGATGTAGTAGAAGTTGTCGTAGAGTGGATCACCGGCGGCGCAGCCTTTTGCCCATTCGTGTTCATTGGAAGTGTGGTTAAAGATGAAATCGACAACGGCGGAAATACCTGCTTCGTGCAGTGCGGCAATGACATCGCGCAAGTCGTCTATTGTGCCCAAAGCCGGATTGACATCGCGGTAGCTGCTGACTGCATAGCCGCCGTCGCTTTTGCCTTCAGGACATTTAAACAGGGGCATCAGGTGCAGATAGGTCAGGCCCAATTCTTGGAAATAAGGAATTTTGGCTTTCAAGCCTTGCAGATCGCCTGCGAACAAATCGACGTAGCACCCGCCGCCAACCTGTTTGTTGGACAAAATCCAGTCAGGATCGTTTTCGCGCGCGATATCGATATCTTTTAAGGATGAGTTGCGTTGGGAATAGCTTTGCCATGCTTGGGCAATCAGTTGCTCCAGCATGGGGAGGACGGCTTCGTTGTTGTTGTAAACATTGTCCAGCTCGTGCATCAGTTTTGGGAAGTGTTCCTCAAGTCGTCTGTCAAACTGTTTCCAGTCTTCAGATGTCTCGATACTTGCACGCTGTTCGGGGGTATAAATCGATAGGGTGCGTTCTTTAAGGTGATGCAAGGTCAAATCAACCTGTTGAGT
>NZ_JBQCVF010000300.1:0-1565 GCF_051962515.1 Neisseria sp. P0009.S007
ACTCAACAGGTTGATTTGACCTTGCATCACCTTAAAGAACGCACCCTATCGATTTATACCCCCGAACAGCGTGCAAGCATTGAGGCATCTGAAGACTGGAAACAGTTTGACAGACGGCTTGAAGAACACTTTCCCAAACTGATGCACGAGCTGGACAACGTTTACAACAACAACGAAGCCGTCCTCCCCATGCTGGAACAACTGATTGCCCAAGCATGGCAAAGCTATTCCCAACGCAACGCATCTTTAAAAGATATTGATATCACGCGCGAAAACGATCCTGACTGGATTTTGTCCAACAAACAGGTTGGCGGCGTGTGCTACGTCGATTTGTTCGCAGGCGATCTGCAAGGTTTGAAAGCCCAAATCCCTTATTTCCAAGAATTGGGTCTGACCTATCTGCACCTGATGCCCCTGTTTAAATGTCCCGAAGGCAAAAGCGACGGCGGCTATGCAGTCAGCAGCTACCGCGATGTCAATCCAGCTTTGGGCACAATAGACGACTTGCGCGATGTCATTGCCGCACTGCACGAAGCAGGCATTTCCGCCGTTGTCGATTTCATCTTCAACCACACTTCCAATGAACACGAATGGGCAAAACGCTGCGCCGCCGGTGATCCGCTCTACGACAATTTCTACTACATTTTTCCTGATCGTTGGACGCCCGACCAATACGACCGCACCCTGCGCGAAATCTTCCCCGACCAACACCCGGGCGGCTTTTCCCAACTGGAAGACGGACGCTGGGTATGGACGACGTTCAATTCCTTCCAATGGGACTTAAATTACAGCAATCCTTGGGTGTTCCGCGCTATGGCAGGAGAAATGATGTTCCTTGCCAACTTGGGCGTTGATATTCTGCGCATGGACGCCGTTGCCTTTATTTGGAAACAAATGGGCACAAGCTGCGAAAACCTGCCTCAGGCACACGCTCTGATTCGTGCGCTTAACTCCGTCATGCGTATTGCCGCCCCGGCCGTGTTCTTCAAATCCGAAGCCATTGTCCACCCCGACCAAGTTGTCCAATACATCAGCCAAGATGAATGCCAAATCGGCTACAACCCATTGCAAATGGCATTGTTGTGGAACACGCTTGCCACGCGCGAAGTCAACCTGCTCCATCAAGCACTGACCTACCGCCACAACCTGCCCGACCACACTGCATGGGTTAACTACGTCCGCAGCCATGACGACATCGGCTGGACATTTGCCGATGAGGACGCATGGCAGTTCGGCATCCACGGCTACGACCACCGACAATTCCTCAACCGCTTCTTCGTCAACCATTTTGACGGCAGCTTCGCGCGCGGCGTCCCCTTCCAATACAACCCAAGCACTGGCGACTGCCGTGTCAGCGGTACAGCCGCAGCATTGGTTGGTTTGGCTCAAAATGACCCGTACGCCGTTGACCGCATCAAACTTTTGTACAGCATCGCTCTGAGTACCGGCGGTCTGCCGCTGATTTACTTGGGCGATGAAGTGGGTACGCTCAATGATGACGACTGGTCGCAAGACAGCAATAAGAGCGACGACAGCCGCTGGGCACACCGTCCTCGTTATAATGA
>NZ_JBQCVF010000301.1:0-1560 GCF_051962515.1 Neisseria sp. P0009.S007
GAGGCGGTCTTGGGGATTATCGGGATGGATGGCGAAAAATTGTGCCATGTTTTTTTCCTTATCATTCTAATGGTTTGTTGTTTGACATTTTAAAACTTATTTGGCCGTCTGAATATTGGATTTCCACCACCATGAATGGATTTAGCCTCAGCTACAACACGGCTGCACCCAGTGATACCTTATATATTATTTTGATTTACCGGCCGATATCGAAAGTCAATTTAATACGCTATATAATGCATTATTTTGTTTGAAAGTCATCTCAATGCCTGCTTCTTCCCTACCTTCCCGCCGCTTGTCTGTCGCACCTATGCTTGATTGGACAGACAGACACTATCGCTTTATGGCGCGACAAATTACACGCAATGCTTGGCTTTATAGCGAAATGGTCAATTCAGGCGCGGTGGTTTACGGAGATAAAGACCGCTTTTTGAGTTTCAACGAAGGCGAGCAACCGGTAGCTTTACAGCTTGGCGGCTCAGATCCGCATGACTTGGCAATCGCTACCAAAGCGGCTGAAGCGTATGGCTATAACGAAGTCAACCTAAATTGCGGCTGCCCCAGCCCACGCGTTCAAAAAGGCGCTTTCGGCGCTTGCCTGATGAATGATGTAGATTTGGTGGCAGATTGTTTGAATGCGATGCAGGATGCAGTTGAAATTCCGGTGACGGTCAAACACCGCATCGGTGTAGACAGACAGACAGAATATCAAGTCGTAGCAGATTTTGTGGGAACACTTCGCGAAAAAACAGCCTGCCGCACATTTATTGTCCATGCACGCAATGCTTGGCTGGACGGTTTATCCCCGAAAGAAAACCGCGAAGTCCCGCCACTCAAATATGAATACGTGTATCGTTTAAAACAAGATTTTCCCGACTTGGAAATTTTGATTAACGGCGGCATCACTACCAACGAAGAAATCGCCGAACATCTGAAATTTGTCGATGGGGTCATGATCGGGCGCGAGGCTTATCACAATCCAATGCTGATGCGCGATTGGGATACAATGTTTTACAACGACGCACACGCACCAATCCAATACGCAGACTTAGCAGCTTGGCTATATGCATACAGTCGCGAACAAATCGCCTTAGGACGAGGCACAATCCTGCGCCATATCGTCCGCCACGCACTAGGCTTAATGCACGGCCTAAAAAATGCCCGCACTTGGCGCCGTATGCTCTCAGATGCTACTTTGCTGAAAGACAACGACGGCAGCCTGATTCTAGACGCATGGAAAGAAGTCGAACGCGCAAATATTTGAGATTAATGGTATATCGTGCGAATAAATGAAAGGCCGTCTGAAACATCCAATGATGTTTCAGACGGCCTTTAAAATTACAACAGACTGCTAAAGATATATTCATTTCTCTTTGGCTACTATTACGATTAACTCATCGAATCAACCCAAAACATAATCTAAGCATAAAAAAATGCGGCCTAAATAGGCCGCATTTACTTTGCTTCGTCTTTTCAGACGACTTTTTCAGGCCGTCTGAAAGTCAGATTACCATTGGTAACCAACTGCTGCGGTAGCACCGAAGTGACCACGTGAGTTGC
>NZ_JBQCVF010000302.1:0-1558 GCF_051962515.1 Neisseria sp. P0009.S007
TTTCCAACTTGAGCCATGCCTGCAGAGGCTTTTGGATCGGCAGCCGAAACGGTATAAATAAACTTCGCTTTCTCCAATGGTTTTAAAACATTGATATCCCATTGACTGCCGACAAACATAGAAGCCGCAAATAAGTTAGGCTCGATACTATTTAGGTAGAATGAAATCATACCGCCCATGGATTGACCCGTGGTATAAACACGATTGGCATCAATCGCTTTTTCGGCGATCAGATTTTTGACAAGACGTAAGGTCATGGGGACTTCTTCAGTTGTTTCCCATTTATCGTTGACTGCCGTTTCGGTGTAAGACGGTACAAGGACAAAGGCTGGGTGTTTCGCCTGCGCTTCATCGGTTGCCCAGATGATGCCACCGTAGCCTTGCATTAGTGGGGCTTTTACGCCTTTTTCTGCTGTGCTTGCATCTGCGATAAACATGACTAACGGATATTTGCGACCCGGCTCAAGATTTTTCGGGGTGTACAGGTTGTACTGCATTTCTTTGCCTGTTTTGGGATCTTTAAACGTTAACACTTCAAAACGTGGTGCAATTTGTTCACGCAAGGCAAGCAAGCGACTATCGTAGGATTTATCCGCGCCGCCGTATTGTTTGTCCCAAGCGGAATTTTGCATGTTTTGAGTCATCACTGCTTTTTCAGTCGCATTTGAAGTGGCGTTGCAAGCGGCAAGCAACAAGCTTGCGGCAATCATCGTTACGGTTTTCTTCATCGTGGAAACTCCTTAAATTTTGCGGGAAATCATTAATTTTTTTCGATGCCTAAACGGTTCAACGCATCAATCGCTGGCTGGGAAATATGGTCGCCTCGTTTAGCAGACTCTTGATACCAATGCACGGCTTTGGTCATGTCTTTTGCCGTGCCGATGCCGTTTTCGTAGCAATGGCCGAGCCAGTATTGCCCGGTGATGTCGCCCTCTTCTGCCGCTTGCATGAAGTAGGCAAGCGGTTTTCGAATTGTTTCCAGTAGCCCTATACGCTTGAATGCGTGTAGCAGGACATTGCTATTGTGATTGAGCCAGTTAGCATTGAGTAAATCTTGCGGCTTGGCAATGTGGTGTCCTCGCAAATAGTCTGGTGAAGCGCAAATCAAGGTTTGCCATTGTGCCAACGGGCGCGCGATGCTCTCGGGATCATCAGGATGTAAAACAACGCAGATAGCGATATCAGTATCGTTTTGTGAATCCAACAAGTTTAGTATTAAGCGAGTTTTTGGGTGGTGATGGCGTAAGATTTGCACGGTGCGTTTCATCGGTATACTTTTCCAAGTGTGCTTGGGAGTCTGCTAAATATTGTTCTACTTGTGGATTTTTAATCACATCGTTACATCAGTTTAATTACTGTTCACAGTTACTGGGCTAGTGCTAGCTACTGCCCTACTCTTCCGTTAGCATTTGTTTGTAACAGTATTGATAAACTGCTAAGGTACTTATCTCAAAGAAGTTGGAGGTACTTAGTATAGTAGAAGCTATTTTCCCTAGACACTATTCCATTACTCATTAATTCAGTGGTAGAGTTACAGTAAAATTAAGCAGCTTAAAAC
>NZ_JBQCVF010000303.1:0-1553 GCF_051962515.1 Neisseria sp. P0009.S007
GTCGTCAGCTGCGGCACCGCCGTAACCACCGACGCGCTGACGGAAGACAATCATTATCTCGGCGGCACCATCATGCCCGGTTTCCACTTGATGAAAGAGGCGATGGCGCTCAAGACCGCCAACCTCAACCGCCCCATCGGCAAGGTATATCCGTTCCCAACCACAACGCCGAACGCCATTGCCAGCGGCATGATGGATGCCGTTTGCGGCGCGTTGATGATGATGCATGGCCGTCTGAAAGACAAAACGGGCGAAGGCAAACCGGTCGATATTATTATCACGGGCGGCGGCGCGGCCAGAGTCGTGCAGGCGCTGCCGGAGTCATTCGTTCATGACAATCAAGTGAAAATCGTCGATAATCTCGTGATTCACGGGCTCTTGCATTGGATTGCCCATCGCAACGGACAATAAAAAGGAAAACGCATCATGAAATGGCTGTTTGCGGTCTTGGTCGCACTCAACATCATTGTTTTTGGCAGCATGGTTGCCTATCGGACACAACATAAAACCGCGAAACCCGAATCTGCCTTGGAAGGCGGCACGCACGAATTATTGCGCCCGTCTTCTTTGGACGCGCCCAAAGCCGAGCCTCAGCAGGCATCGCAACCCGATTGGGTGGCGGATGAATCAGACGGCCTGATTATGGCAGAACCTGAATCCGAAGAAGCAGAAGCCTTGCGTAAAAAGCAAGAAGCGCAGCAGTTGAAAGAGAAAAAAGAAAAAATGCGCCGCGAGAAAGAAGCGCAAGAGCGTCGCGCAGCCGAAGAAGAGATGGACGCGGCCGGCGTGGAACGCTTGTGTACCAGCAGCGCCACCGTAGTGATGGATGAAGACGATTACCACCGCATCAAAGGCTTGTTGGGCAAATGGCCTCATGCGGCCAGCCGCAGTATCGAAAAACGTAACGGCGCATCCGGTGGCGAAACTTCTTCCAAAACCTTCCGCGTGGTCTTGCCTGCCGACGGCGACACTTCCGCCCAGCTTGATGCCTTGGGCAGCCGCGGCTTTAGCGGCAGTATTCACAACGGCGAAATCAGCATTGACGTAACACGCAGCCGCTCTTCCGCCCAAGTTTTGATTTCACGCTTGTCCAGCGCAGGTTTTGGCGGTGCGCGCATTGTCGAACAGGAAGACAGAAGCGCACCCGATACCGGTTTGAGCGTAGCACGCATGACCGTGGTCTTTATGGCGGTCGACGAGCGCGATGCCCAAGACATCAGAAACATTGTCGGCCGTTATGGCAAGTTGAACATGAAAACCTGCCGATAATCAGGCCTATTCGGTTTCAGACGGCCTGATAAGCAGCCGGCCAAGCCTGATAAACCGAACGCCAAAAAACACGAAACCCACTGTATCGGCAGTGGGTTTCATGTTTTTCGGTTTTGAGTATCTGATATAAAGGGGAACAGGTATGTTTCGTATATGCGCACTCCGAGTATCAAGAGATAATGGGAAAGAGGGGGATAAAATCTGTCGTTTAATGGCTCGGATTAGGACGTCTTCCGAGTGGTTTTGATTATACGCTAATAATAACTATTATCAATAGCAAAATT
>NZ_JBQCVF010000304.1:0-1553 GCF_051962515.1 Neisseria sp. P0009.S007
GTTTCCCAATCCATCAGTGCTTTGCACATGGTTTCCATCTTATCGCGATTTTCATCCAAGATTTTGTAAGCCACTTGGTATTGCTCATCTAAAATACGGCGGATTTCCGCATCGATATCTTGTTGGGTTTTCTCGGAAATATTTTGAGAACGGGTTACGCTGCGACCCAAGAATACTTCACCTTCGTTCTCAGCATAAACCATCACACCCATTTTATCGCTCATACCATAACGCGTTACCATCTCGCGTGCCATTTGAGTTGCACGCTCAAAGTCGTTAGATGCGCCGGTAGAAATACGGCCAATAAAAATATCTTCAGCAATACGGCCACCAAACAAGATTGAGAGCTGGCTCAGCATTTGGTCTTTGTACATACTGATGCGGTCACGCTCAGGCAGTTGCCAAGTCAAACCCAATGCACGGCCACGAGGCATAATCGTTACTTTGTGAACCGGATCGGTAAACGGCAGGCTTTCCGCTACGATTGCATGACCGGCCTCATGATAGGCTGTCGCACGTTTTTCATCTTCGTGCATTACCATACTGCGACGCTCCGGACCCATGTAGATTTTGTCTTTGGCATCTTCAAAGTCGCTTTGATCGACTTTAACTTTATTACGACGGCCGGCAAACAAAGCAGCTTCATTGACCAAGTTTGCCAAATCTGCACCTGAAAAACCAGGTGTACCGCGTGCCAAAGAAGTCAAATCTACGGATGCATCCAAAGGTACTTTTTTAGCATGTACTTTCAAGATTTGTTCACGGCCACGGATATCGGGCAATGGAACAACAACTTGACGGTCAAAACGGCCCGGACGCTGCAACGCAGGATCAAGTACATCAGGACGGTTGGTTGCTGCGATCACAATAACGGTTTGGTTGCTTTCAAAACCATCCATTTCAACCAACAATTGGTTTAATGTTTGCTCACGCTCATCATTGCCACCACCCAAACCGGCACCGCGCTGACGGCCAACCGCATCAATTTCATCGATAAAGATGATACATGGCGCGTTTTTCTTAGCCTGCTCGAACATATCGCGGACACGGCTCGCACCGACACCGACAAACATTTCTACGAAGTCAGAACCTGAAATACTGAAGAATGGCACACCAGCCTCACCAGCAATCGCTTTAGCCAGCAATGTTTTACCCGTACCAGGGCTACCGGCCAACAAAATACCGCGTGGTACACGACCGCCCAGACTTTGGTAACGGTTAGGCGATTTCAGGTAATCCACGATTTCTTGTACTTCTTCTTTTGCCTCATCACAACCGGCAACATCGGCAAAAGTAACTTTATTGGAATCTTTGTCCAGTAAACGTGCACGGCTCTTACCAAAAGAGAATGCGCCGCCTTTACCGCCACCGCCGCTTTGCATGCGCATGAAGTAGAACCATGCACCGATCAACAACAAAACAGGCAGCAGGCTGTAAAACAGACTGGCCAGCATGCTTGGTTTTTCTTCCGGAGTCACTTTGACGCGTACTTTGTTGTCCAACAGTGTTTTAACCAAGTTGTCATCCAAAGGCGCATTGGTATAGAAGGCAGT
>NZ_JBQCVF010000305.1:0-1546 GCF_051962515.1 Neisseria sp. P0009.S007
TTCAACGTATATGGACAGCAGGAGCAACACAAAGGCCGTATGGCATCCGTCGCCTTCCATCATTTCCACCAATACCGCGAGCATGGTTATGTTAATCTGTTTGGCGCCAATGACGGCTACGGTAATGGTGAGCAAACACGCGATTTTGTCAGCGTAGAAGATGTTGCCAAAGTTAACCTTTACTTCTTCGATCATCCTGAGCTTTCAGGTATCTTTAACCTCGGTACAGGTCGTAGCCAACAGTTTAACGAACTTGCCGCCGCAACCGTCAACGCTTGTCGTGCGGCCGAAGGCAAGCCTGAAATGAGTTTGAAAGAGTTGGTTGAAGAAGAACTTATCCGTTATATTCCATTCCCAGATGCACTCAAAGGCAAATATCAGAGCTTTACTCAAGCGGATATTACCAAGCTGCGCGAAGCTGGGTATAAAGAAGAATTCTTGGATGTAAAACAAGGCGTCAGCCGTTACGTTAAATGGATGCTGGAGAAATTGGTTTAAGTCCTTCTGATTTGAATGATAAGGTCGTCTGAAAAAGGATTTTCAGATGGCCTTATCATTTTGGGAAATTTTAAAATGAGACCTTTGCAAAATTCCTTTTCCTTCCAGCAGCCGAAATCCAAACATAGATTTTCGACTGTTTTCGTTCCAAGTACCCACTGATTCTACTCAAACCCCCCTCTTTACTCTCCCCAGATACCTGATAATCAGGCATCCGGGCCGCCTTTTAGGTAACAACAGGCGCACTTAGCCTGTTAGCTGCTTTCAACAGGTTTAAACACATTGCCTTCAGATGGCTTTATGCACTCACTTTAATCAGACCGAAATAGGCTACCCGAGTGTAGCGGGACTTACGGTGCAGCGTACCGAAGCTTTGTTCGACCACATAACGGGTCTTCGATAGATGTCGGTTACGTTTGGTTTACGCTTCCATCAGCGGACGGTTGCGGTGGGCTTTGCGCATAATGCCGTCCAGCAAACGATGATTACCAGATGCTACCGGTCTTCCTCGTTGTCATAGCCTGAGACCTTTGCACGAGCTTGTCACATTTGACGCAAATGGCGCAAGTTAGATACAAATCAGGCACAAACAAAAAAGACAGCCTTACAAATAAGCTGTCAATTAGAAATTTAGAATATTAGGTTTTTCAATAAATTCAGATATTTATTGGTGCCCGGAGCCGGAATCGAACCGGCACGGCCGGTTTAGGGCCGACGGATTTTAAGTCCGTTGTGTCTACCTATTTCACCACCCGGGCGTAGACAGTAAATTGAGAAATTGGAGGCGGGGGCGCGGATTTGAACCGGCCTGTATAAGGGTTGCACCCCTTATAGCATAAACACTCTGCCACCCCGCCATGAAAGGGATGGAGGCGAGAGTCGGAATCGAACCGGCGTAGACGGATTTGCAATCCGCTGCATAACCACTTTGCTATCTCGCCAAAACTACGTTTGAGTGTTGTAGTATGAAACTGGAGCGGGAAACGAGTCTCGAACTCGCGACCTCAACCTTGGCAAGGTTGCGCTCTACCAACTGAGCTATTCCCGC
>NZ_JBQCVF010000306.1:0-1544 GCF_051962515.1 Neisseria sp. P0009.S007
TTTGCCGTCATCGTATCAAAATATTACGGCATGGACGATCCGCGCACTTACGGCTCCGGCAACCCCGGTGCCACCAATGTCTTGCGCAGCGGTAAGAAAAAAGCAGCCGCACTGACCCTGCTCGGCGATGCAGTAAAAGGCTTGGTTGCCGTCATCTTGGCACGCTGCCTGCAAGATGCTTTAAATTTATCTGATGCAACGATAGCACTGGTTGCCATCGCCGCATTGGTCGGTCATATGTGGCCAATATTTTTCAATTTTAAAGGCGGCAAAGGCGTAGCCACCGCATTGGGCGTCTTGCTCGCCCTCTCCCCCGCAACCGCCCTGCTCTGTGCCTTGGTTTGGCTGGTCATGGCGTTCGGTTTCAAAGTATCTTCCCTTGCCGCACTGGTCGCCACCGTCTGCGCACCCATCTTCGCCTTCTTCATGATGCCACACGCCTCTTGGGCATGGGCAACCGTATTCATTGCCGCATTGGTGTTGTACCGCCATAAAAGCAATATTCAAAACCTGATTCAAGGCAAAGAAAGCAAAATCGGAGATAAAGCCGGAAAATCTTAAAAGCGTAGATACATTCAAATAAAAGGCCGTCTGAAAGTATATTTTTCAGACGGCCTTTTGTAGTTTCATTCACATTATTCACGCATAATCAGTCAATCTTAATATATTCCACCGACAGAATCTCTATAATCTCACGCCCTTCCGGTGTATCCAAGACAACTTCATCGCCTTCGCGTGCTTTTATCAGGCTGCGCGCCAAAGGGGAAATCCATGAGATTTTATTTTTAGCAGTATCGATTTCATCTACGCCGACGATTTTGACGGTTTGTTCACGACCATCTCCGCGCAATAAGCCAACGGTGGCGCTGAAAAAAATCTGGTCCGTGGCTTCACGTGCTTCAGGGTCGACGACGACGGCAGCTTCCAAGCGTTTGGTTAGGAAGCGGATACGGCGGTCGATTTCGCGCATACGGCGTTTGCCGTAAAGATAGTCCCCATTCTCGCTGCGGTCGCCATTGCTCGCCGCCCAGTTAACGATTTGGACGATTTCTGGGCGTTCTTTGTTGACCAGATGATAAAGTTCGTCTTTCAATGCCTGCCAGCCGGTAGGCGTGATGTAATTTTTGGTTTCGGTACTCATAATGTGTCTAAAACATAATTAAAGGCCGTCTGAACATTAATTTTCAGACGGCCTTTATTGTAAGTCAATTTACTTTATTCTTCATCATCATCGCTATCGCTGATACTGATGCTGTGTTCCATTTTGCTTGGATGTACTTTCAAACCGCCACAACCTGATTTTTCGGTAGAGAGACGGTTTAGATACGCTTCGTCGATATCGCCGGTTTGATAAACACCATTAAAGCATGAAGAATCAAAGGATTCGATTTTTGGATTGAGTGCTTTGACTACTGCTTCCAAGTCTTCTAAGTTCTGGAAGACGATACCATCCGCGCCAATCTCGGCTGCGATTTCTGCTGCGCTGCGGCCGTTTGCAATCAGTTCTTCACGGGTCGGCATATCGATACCGTACACATTCGGAT
>NZ_JBQCVF010000307.1:0-1543 GCF_051962515.1 Neisseria sp. P0009.S007
GTTCAGTATTGTAGGACTGGGTAGCTGTGACCACGAGCAGGGCGATGACGACCATCATCATTAAAACGATAAACAAAGCATAGCCCTGCTGCCGGTCGGGTTTAATTAGAGTGATCGGTCGGCGCATACGTTTCCTCCGCGGATGGTGGCATTAATATTATAGATATCGACTTTATTGTCTTGTTCTTTTGATGGGTCAATACTGCCGTTATTCAGTACGATTTGGATAGAGGCCGGAGACTTAGCCTCAGCTGAGATATCCAATGCGTTTTTGTAATCAAATGATTTTGTATTCAATCCGCTGGCAGATGCATTTTCAGAATCAGGACATTCTGCATAGATATAGTGGATATCCATGGTTGTAATGCCTTTAATCAACAGCTGCGGATTATTCCATGAGCCATCATTTGATAATTGGAAACGGAACAAACCGCTCTCTTCGCCAAGCGTGCCAACGGCGTAAGCAATCATTTCATGCTTCATGATGGCGATACTGCCGTCTTGATCAGAGTTGGTAATTTTTAAAGCCGATTTTGCCGCAGCTAAATCTTTAATTACTGTGTGAGGTTTGGCAATGCCGGAGCAGCTGCTGGCAATAGCAGTTTTTGCAGTAGGGTTTGCTTTGTCGATTCCATATTGAAACAGCAGGGCTTTGCCGGTTTGAGCAAAACCTGCATAGCCTAATTTATTGATTTCTTTAATCGGTAACAGATTATTCACACCAGCCGTTTTCAATGTGTATTCATCTGAGCTTTTGTCTTCTGTTACTGCAGAGGCAGGGCAATTAGACATATTGAAGCAGCCGAAATTGCCTGCCATACGCGCATCGCGGACAATCATATTGGCGGCGTTGCGCAAATCTTGTTGGATACCGATACGGGTGTTGGCAGATTTGTTCAATCCGCGTGCAGTAAAGTAGGTGGAGCTGACAGCCATTAAGACAATCATGCTGAGCAGGCTGGCAACCAAAAATTCAAGGATGCTGAAGCCTCGAATAGCGGTTTTATTGGGAATATGGTTGAGTAAGCGTTTATTGTTCATTGTTAGTCTCTTACGCGTGATTGATAGGTATAGACAACGTGATGCCCCGATGTATTGAGATTTTTTGCGGTATTTTCTTCTTCGACATCTTGCAACCATAAAACTTTCACGATGGTTGTGTCGCCTTTGCCATCGCATTTTGCATTGAACCCTTTTTCGTAAGTCGGCTCTGTACCGGAAGAATCTTTGCAGATGGTCGAGAAAACTTGGGCTTCAGGAAGGGCTTTGGCTAAATCGGCTTTAAACTGGGCAATTTGAGCTTGCGCAAGTTGCGCTTTTGTCATTTTGTCTTTAAATTCATTGGTTTGTTTTGATTCTTTCAGTTGTTCAGAGCCGGATGTGATGTAAGTATCATAGGATTTTTTATAACGGGAGGTTTTGTCGCCTGCAGTATCGGTTTCTTCAGAGAGCGTCGGATTGATAAGCATGCCTTCAATCAGATTTTGCGTAATTTGGGCGACGGTGGTTTGATTTTCAGACTCGCGCACGTTGGATACAGTAC
>NZ_JBQCVF010000308.1:0-1542 GCF_051962515.1 Neisseria sp. P0009.S007
CGTGAAATGTTTCCGGGGCAAAAGGCAAGCTTGGATGCGTTATGTAACCGCTTTTCCGTTGACCGCAGCAAACGGGTCTTGCACGGCGCGCTAATCGACTGCGAGCTTTTGGGTGAAGTCTATCTTGCCATGACGCGTCAGCAGTTCGACCTGATGGGTGGCGAGGCGGAAGAAGAGGGCGAAGTCAAACAAACCGTTATTGCGGAAACCAAACATACGTCGCAGTTGAAAGTCATCAAAGCCAATGCGGACGAGTTGGCGACACATGAAAAATATTTGGACGATTTGGGCGAAGCGTGTGTATGGCGCAAGGCCGAAACGCCTGATGAGGTCAATGCCGGAGCGTCAGCATGATGCGCCGCAATATCGCTTTGATTCCTGCTGCCGGTATCGGTGCGCGATTTGGTGCAGGAAAACCTAAACAATATGTTGAAATCAATGGTAAAACCGTATTGCAACATACCATAGAAATTTTTGAGCAACACCCCCGCATAGATTTAATTGCTGTTATTCTTTCGCCGGAAGATTTGGTTTTTCAGACGGCCCTGTCTGAGAAAGTACGCGTCTTTCGAGTGGGCGGAGCAAGTCGTGCCGAAACGGTACGCAATGGCGTGTCCGTTTTATTGGAGCAAGGTTTGGTCGAGGCGCAAGATAACATTTTGGTTCATGATGCCGCGCGCTGTTGCCTGCCTGCTGAAGCGTTAACACGTTTGCTTGATGAGGCGAGTGAGAATGATGAAGGCGGTATTTTGGCCATACCGGTGGCTGATACGCTCAAGCGCTCAGACGGCAGTCATCATATTGATGAAACCGTTGCGCGCGCAGGATTATGGCAGGCGCAAACGCCGCAGCTTTTTCAGACGGCCTTGTTACACCGTGCTTTATCGGTTGATGATTTAAGTGAAATTACGGATGAAGCATCAGCAGTTGAAAAACTGGGTATCCGGCCGCGCTTGGTGCAGGGCGATACGCGCAATTTGAAATTGACACTGCCGCAAGACGAATACATTGTCAGATTGTTGCTCAAGGCCGTCTGAACAATCAAAACCCATTATTTAAGGAAACAAACATGAATATCCGTGTCGGACAGGGCTACGATGTCCATCAGTTGGTCGAAGGTCGAGATTTGATACTCGGCGGCGTCAACATTCCGTTTGAAAAAGGATTGCTGGGTCATTCAGATGCCGATGCGCTTTTGCATGCGATTACCGATGCCCTGTTGGGTGCGGCCGGTTTGGGCGATATCGGCAGCCATTTTCCTGATACCGCTGCCGAATTCAAAGATGCCGACAGCCGTGTGCTATTGCGCGAGGCTTATCAAAGCGTGCAGGAGTTGGGTTGGAAGGTGGTTAATGTCGATACGACCGTGATTGCGCAAAAGCCAAAACTTGCGCCACATATTCCGGCAATGCGCGCCAATATTGCCGCAGATTTGGGTTTACCTGAAAACTGCGTGAACATCAAAGGTAAAACCAACGAAAAACTTGGCTATCTGGGGCGTATGGAAGCCATTGAAGCGCAAGCGGCAGTATTGCTGATTAA
>NZ_JBQCVF010000309.1:0-1541 GCF_051962515.1 Neisseria sp. P0009.S007
CGTGAAATGTTTCCGGGGCAAAAGGCAAGCTTGGATGCGTTATGTAACCGCTTTTCCGTTGACCGCAGCAAACGGGTTTTGCACGGCGCGTTAATCGACTGCGAGCTTTTGGGTGAAGTCTATCTTGCCATGACGCGTCAGCAGTTCGATCTGATGGGCGACGAGACGGAAGAAGAGGGCGAAGTCAAACAAACCGTTATTGCCGAAACCAAACGTACGTCACAGTTGAAAGTCATCAAAGCCAATGCGGACGAGCTGGCCGCACATGAAAAATATTTGGACGATTTGGGCGAAGCGTGTGTATGGCGCAAGGCCGAAACTTCTGATGAGGCTAATGCCGGAGCGTCAGCATGATACGCCGCAATATCGCTTTGATTCCTGCTGCCGGTGTGGGAGCGCGATTTGGTGCAGGAAAACCAAAACAATATGTTGAAATCAATGGTAAAACCGTATTGCAACATACCATAGAAATCTTTGAGCAACACCCTTGTATAGATTTAATTGCCGTTATTCTTTCGCCGGAAGATTCGGTTTTTCAGACGGCCGTGTCTGAGAAAGTACGCGTCTTTCGAGTAGGTGGCGCAAGTCGTGCCGAAACGGTATGCAATGGTGTGTCCGTTTTATTAGAACAAGGTTTGGCCGAGGCGCAAGACAATATTTTGGTTCATGACGCCGCGCGCTGTTGCCTGCCTGCCGAAGCATTAACGCGTTTGCTTGATGAGGCGGGTGAGAATGATGAAGGCGGTATTTTGGCCATACCGGTGGCTGATACGCTCAAGCGGGCAGACGGCAGTCATCATATTGATGAAACCGTTGCGCGCGCAGGGTTATGGCAGGCGCAAACGCCGCAGCTTTTTCAGACGGCCTTATTAAATCGAGCCTTATCGGTTGATGATTTGAGTGAAATTACGGATGAAGCATCAGCGGTTGAAAAACTGGGTATCCGACCGCGCTTGGTGCAGGGTGATACGCGCAATTTAAAATTGACGCTGCCGCAAGACGAATACATTGTCAGATTGTTGCTCAAGGCCGTCTGAACAATTAAAACCCATTATTTAAGGAAACAATATGAATATCCGTGTCGGACAGGGCTACGATGTCCATCAGTTGGTTGAAGGGCGAGATTTGATACTCGGCGGCGTCAACATTCCGTTTGAAAAAGGCTTGCTGGGCCATTCCGATGCCGATGCGCTTTTGCATGCGATTACCGATGCCCTGTTGGGCGCGGCCGGTTTGGGCGATATCGGCAGCCATTTTCCTGATACTGCCGCCGAATTCAAAGATGCAGACAGCCGTGTGCTGTTGCGCGAGGCTTATCAAAGCGTGCAGGTATTGGGTTGGAAGGTGGTTAATGTCGATACGACTGTGATTGCGCAAAAGCCAAAACTTGCGCCGCATATTCCAGCAATGCGCGCCAATATTGCCGTAGATTTGGGTTTGCCTGAAAACTGCGTGAACATCAAGGGTAAAACCAACGAAAAACTTGGCTATCTGGGGCGTATGGAAGCCATTGAAGCGCAAGCGGCAGTATTGCTGATTAA
>NZ_JBQCVF010000310.1:0-1538 GCF_051962515.1 Neisseria sp. P0009.S007
ACCAAACCAGCAGCGGCATGGTTGCACAAGCCAAAATCCTTGCCGGCACTTTGCACCACCTCGGCGCAGATGTCCGCTTCACCCTCTACCCCAACGCCAATCACGGCAACGCCCCGTTTTACGCCCTGACCGACTGCATCGAATATTTGCGCAGCGCATGGCAGCGTTGAAGCAGGTTTGCCAAACATCGCGGCCGTCTGAAACGCAAACTTAGAAGCGTATTGAACCTATTGGATCAATCTAAAATCCAATTATAAAAAGGCCGAGACCTTTGCAAAGGTCTCGGGGCATGAAAAAGGGAGAGGCTACCTGAAAAATAGATTTTCAGGTAGCCTCAAACTGGTTTGGCATGCATCCGAAACGGAAAATTTGAGCGGTTACATACCTTGGGTTGGTGGCAGTGTTATTTCAACTTGGCTGCCAATTTGTCGAATTTTTGTTTGATGTCGGCCTTGAAGGCTTCCACTTTCTCTTTGCGCTCGGCTTTGCGCTCGGCTTTGCGCTGTTTTTTCCAAGCTTCGTGTGCCTGACGTGCCACTTCTTCCTGCGCTTCTATTGCAGCCAATACGTCCTGTTGGGCAACGGCTGCATCTTGCCGGAGAATAACGGTTTTGAAACGGTGGAAGAAGGCATCCAATACAGCTTCGTCGGATTCTTGCGCCAAAATAATGATTGCAGTACTGCCGTTATCCAGTTTTTTGGCTGTAATTTCCAGCAACAACTCCTCTCCCAATGTTTGGGCAGTGCCTGCATCACTGCCGATGAGTGCGCCAGTAGCTCCACCCAACAGAACACCGATAGGACCGCCGAGAATGCCGACCAGTGAACCAATGAGGCCGCCCGTCCATGCGCCTTCGACCGTATTGGCGGTAAAGTCGGTGCTTTCTGCTGGGATAATCAGACCATTTTCCTTTTTAATCAAAACGGCTTGTGCCACCAAAGCATCTATTGTCTGCGAGTAAGCTTTCAATTCAGAAAAGGCTTGATAAGCTTCGCTGGAGATGTTGAATAAGGCAACGATGATGTTTTGTTTCATAAGTCTACTCCCGTAGGTTGAAAGATTTAAGAACATACAAGTTGTATGCGGTGTCAGTGTAAATTGCAAGGGGGGGGGGAGCAATGCGGCAAACAAAACTTTACCTATGTAAAGCCTGTAGAACCGGCAAACGGATAACGAACAATACCCAGCCTTGCCTGTAGGAAATCGTCGCATCGTTCACACCACAGGTTGAGAGAAATAAGCCTGCAAGACCTCAAGCGTCGTCTGAAATCCGTTTCCACTCCAACGCTAAATCGTACAAGGCTTTTTTGCTTTCGCCGGTAATCTTGGCGGCAAGCTCGGCGGCCTGTTTGGTCGGCAACTCGGCCGCAAGGATTTTCATCGTGTTTTGCGCCGCCTCGGGCAAATCGCTGTGTTTCTCTTTCACCGCAGGGTGCAACACCAGCACCATCTCGCCACGTGTTTGGTTGCTGTCGTTTTTAAGGGCGGCTTGGATTTCGGCAACCGTGCCGCTGAGGAAGGTTTCAAACGTTTTGGT
>NZ_JBQCVF010000311.1:0-1536 GCF_051962515.1 Neisseria sp. P0009.S007
GCAACTCACGTGGTCACTTCGGTGCTACCGCAGCAGTTGGTTACCAATGGTAATCTGACTTTCAGACGGCCTGAAAAGGCCGTCTGAAAAGACGAAGCAAAGTAAATGCGGCCTATTTAGGCCGCATTTTTTTATGCTTAGATTATGTTTTGGGTTTATTCGATGAATTAATCGTGATAGTAGCTAAAGAGAAATGAATATATCTTTAGCAGTCTGTTGTAATTTAAAAGGCCGTCTGAAAATGGATGTTTCAGACGGCCTTTCATTTATTCGCACTATATGGCATTAGTCCCAAATATTTGCGCGTTCTACTTCTTTCCATGCGTCTAGAATCAGGCTGCCGTCGTTGTCTTTTAGCAAGGTGGCATCTGAGAGCATACGGCGCCAAGTGCGGGCATTTTTTAGGCCGTGCATTAAGCCTAGTGTATGGCGGACGATATGGCGCAGGATAGTGCCTCGTCCTAAGGCGATTTGTTCGCGACTGTATGCGTATAGCCAAGCCGCTAAATCTGCGTATTGGATTGGTGCGTGTGCGTCGTTGTAAAACAGTGTATCCCAATCGCGCATCAGCATTGGATTGTGATAAGCCTCGCGCCCGATCATGACACCATCGACAAATTTCAGATGTTCGGCGATTTCTTCATTGGTGGTGATGCCGCCGTTAATCAAAATTTCTAAGTTGGGAAATTCTTGTTTCAAACGGTACACGTATTCATATTTGAGTGGCGGGACTTCGCGGTTTTCTTTCGGGGATAAACCGTCCAACCAGGCATTACGCGCATGGACGATAAATGTGCGGCAGGCTGTTTTTTCGCGTAATGTTCCCACAAAATCTGCCACGACTTGATATTCTGTTTGTCTGTCTACACCGATGCGGTGTTTGACCGTCACCGGAATTTCAATTGCATCCTGCATCGCATTCAAACAATCTGCCACCAAATCTACATCATTCATCAGGCAGGCGCCGAAAGCACCTTTTTGAACACGTGGGCTGGGGCAACCGCAATTTAGGTTGACTTCATTATAGCCATACGCCTCAGCTGCTTTAGCGGCGATTGCCAAGTCATGCGGATCTGAACCGCCAAGCTGTAAAGCTACCGGCTGCTCGTCTTCGTTGAAACTTAAAAAACGGTCTTTATCTCCATGAACCACCGCGCCTGAATTGACCATTTCGCTATAAAGCCAAGCATTGCGCGTAATTTGTCGCGCCATAAAGCGATAGTGTCTGTCTGTCCAATCGAGCATGGGGGCAACAGACAAGCGGCGTGAAGGTAGGGAAGAAGCAGACATTGAGATGGCTTTCAAACAAAATAATGCATTATATAGTGTATCAAATTGACTTTCGATATTAGCAGTAAATCAAAATGGTATATAAGGTGTTGTAGCTGAGGCTAAATCCATTCATGGTGGTGGAAATCCAATATTCAGACGGCCAAATAAGTTTTAAAATACCAAACAGCAAACCATTAGAATGATAAGGAAAAAAACATGGCACAATTTTTCGCCATCCATCCCGATAATCCCCAAGACCGCCTC
>NZ_JBQCVF010000312.1:0-1529 GCF_051962515.1 Neisseria sp. P0009.S007
TGCAAAAAGAATACGCCGATTTGGACGAAATCTGGAAAGCAGAAAAAGCCGCCTCTTCCAGCACCGCCGACATCAAAAAACAGATGGACGACATCAAAGTCAAAATCGAGCAGGCCAAACGTCAAGGCGATTTTGCCCGTGCGTCCGAACTCGAATACGGTGAGTTGCCGAAATTGGGCGCACAGTTGCAAGCTGCGGAAAGTAACCCCGACGGCAAAAAACAAAACAAACTCTTCCGTACTGAAGTTGGTGCGGACGAAGTGGCCGAAATCGTATCGCGCATGACCGGCATCCCCGTGTCCAAAATGATGGAAGGTGAACGCGACAAGCTGTTGAAAATGGAAGAAGTATTGCACCGCCGCGTGGTTGGTCAAGACGAAGCCGTGCGTGCTGTATCCGACGCCATCCGCCGCAGCCGTTCCGGCCTTGCCGATCCAAACAAACCTTACGGCAGCTTCCTGTTCCTAGGCCCGACCGGTGTGGGTAAAACCGAGTTGTGCAAAGCTTTGGCAGGTTTCCTGTTTGACAGCGAAGATCATCTGATTCGTATCGATATGTCCGAATACATGGAAAAACATGCTGTTGCCCGCTTAATCGGTGCGCCTCCCGGCTATGTTGGCTACGAAGAAGGCGGCTACTTGACTGAGCAAGTCCGCCGCAAACCATACAGTGTGATTCTTTTGGATGAAGTGGAAAAAGCCCATCCGGACGTATTCAACATCTTGCTGCAGGTATTGGATGACGGTCGCTTGACCGACGGACAAGGCCGTACCGTAGACTTCAAAAATACCGTTATCGTGATGACTTCCAATATTGGTAGCCAACATATCCAACAAATGGGTACTCAAGACTACGAAGCGGTAAAAGAAGTTGTGATGGAGGATGTGAAAGAACATTTCCGTCCTGAAATGATCAACCGTATTGACGAAGTAGTCGTGTTCCATGGTTTGGATCAGGCCAATATCCGCAGCATTGCGAAAATCCAGCTTAAAGGTTTGGAAAAACGTTTGGAAGCACAACATCTGCATCTGAAAGTCGATGATGCTGCCTTGGATCTGATTGCTAAAGCCGGTTTCGACCCTGTGTATGGTGCCCGTCCGCTCAAACGCGCCATCCAGTCAGAAATCGAAAATACGCTGGCAAAAGCATTGCTTGAAGGTAAATATGCACCTGATAGCACAATCCATGTTAAAGAAGAGGGTGGTAAGCTCTTGTTTGCATAAGTTTAAAACAATGTAGTATGTTGTTGTAAAAGGCCGTCTGAAAGAATTCAGACGGCCTTTCTTACTTATTGATTCACATCATATATTTGTTATGTAATTTGATTATTCATTGAATTTTAGAGAATATTAATTGAAAATCTTGTGACATGGGTTGATAAAGAATGCGATATAATCCGACCTGTTTGCCAAGGTTCTTGCTAAATATCTCATTTTGTGTAATAATACTACAATGCAAAAACTGACTAATCAAAATCTTCACATTATTTTGTCGGAGCGCTTAAATGATACCGACTTTGTTCTTATTCT
>NZ_JBQCVF010000313.1:0-1521 GCF_051962515.1 Neisseria sp. P0009.S007
TTTGCCGTCATCGTATCAAAATATTACGGCATGGACGATCCGCGCACTTACGGCTCCGGCAACCCCGGTGCCACCAACGTCTTGCGCAGCGGTAAGAAAAAAGCGGCCGCACTGACCTTGCTCGGCGATGCAGTAAAAGGCTTGGTTGCCGTCATCTTGGCACGCTGTCTGCAAGATGCTTTAGATTTATCGGATGCAACGATAGCCCTGGTCGCCATTGCCGCATTGGTCGGTCATATGTGGCCAATATTTTTCAATTTTAAAGGCGGCAAAGGCGTAGCCACCGCATTGGGTGTCTTGCTCGCCCTCTCCCCTGCAACCGCCCTGCTCTGTGCCTTAATTTGGCTGGTCATGGCATTCGGTTTCAAAGTATCCTCCCTCGCTGCACTGGTCGCCACCGTCTGTGCCCCAATCTTCGCCTTCTTCATGATGCCACACGCCTCTTGGGCATGGGCAACCGTATTCATTGCAGCATTGGTGTTGTACCGCCATAAAAGCAATATTCAAAACCTGATTCAAGGCAAAGAAAGCAAAATCGGGGATAAAGCCGGAAAATCTTAAAAGTGTAGATGGCCGTCTGAAAATATATTTTTCAGACGGCCTTTATAGTTTTTATTCACGCATAATCAGTCAATCTTAATATATTCCACCGACAGAATCTCTATAACCTCACGCCCTTCCGGTGTATTCAAGACAACTTCATCGCCTTCGCGTGCTTTAATCAGGCTGCGCGCCAAAGGGGAAATCCATGAGATTTTGTTTTTAGCAGTATCGATTTCATCTACGCCGACGATTTTGACGGTTTGTTCACGACCGTCTCCGCGCAATAAGCCAACGGTGGCGCTGAAAAAAACCTGGTCCGTGGCTTCGCGCGCTTCAGGGTCGACGACAACGGCTGCTTCCAAGCGTTTGGTTAGGAAGCGGATACGGCGGTCGATTTCGCGCATACGGCGTTTGCCGTAAAGATAGTCACCATTTTCGCTGCGGTCTCCATTGCTTGCCGCCCAGTTAACGATTTGGACGATTTCCGGGCGTTCTTTGTTGACCAGGTGATAAAGTTCGTCTTTCAATGCCTGCCAACCGGTAGGCGTGATGTAATTTTTGGTTTCGGTACTCATGATGTGTTTAAAACATAATTAAAGGCCGTCTGAACGTTAATTTTCAGACGGCCTTTATTGTAAGTCAATTTACTTTATTCTTCATCATCATCGCTATCACTGATACTGATGCTGTGTTCCATTTTGCTTGGATGAACTTTCAAGCCGCCACAACCTGATTTTTCGGTAGAGAGACGGTTTAGATACACTTCATCGATATCGCCGGTTTGATAAACACCGTTGAAACATGAAGAATCAAAGGATTCGATTTTTGGATTGAGTGCTTTGACTACTGCTTCCAAGTCTTCTAAGTTTTGGAAGACGATGCCATCCGCGCCAATCTCGGTTGCGATTTCTGCTGCGCTGCGGCCGTTTGCAATCAGTTCTTCACGGGTCGGCATATCGATACCGTACACATTCGGAT
>NZ_JBQCVF010000314.1:0-1517 GCF_051962515.1 Neisseria sp. P0009.S007
TAATAGGAATAAGCAGGCCGAAAAACTGCATGAAACACCTGTTTGATAACAATAAGAATATGCCGATTGTAACACCGGCAACATTATTCATGAAAAAAAGAGACAAAAGGCCGAGAATAAAAGCATACGGCGAATAGAATGTAGAGAATCGGAATAGAAAAAGGCCGTCTGAAAATGTTTAGGGATTTTCAGACGGCCTTAAGCATGTTTCCTTTATGTATCATGAATACATCAACAGATAAGCAATAATTTACCGAATATTATTTGCAACGCATCAGCGTACGCATCCGCCAAACTTTTTTACCTGAGCCGTCAGTCGAATAATCACGGAATCTTTGCGTCAGCACGCCTCGGTTTAACGAAAACTCAAAATTATCGTTATAAATCTGCGTACCTTGCTCCGGCTCCTCTTCCCGAATGCGTGCCGTACCTGCAATTTTATCGGTCGAATAAATTCGATAATTCAGTTTCGTATATTTCGCACCCCATTCCCATCCCTTTAATTCAATTGATTTTTTACCTATTTCAATATAAAAGCCGCTATCTTCCGACACATCGACATTATCCACAGCAGCGTTACGCTCTTTCTCATTTGCAGCATAACCCATGGCACATAAAGCCCTTACATGTTTGGGCGAAACCTTCCCTTCATACTTCCCGGCCCATTTTCCTTGAAACACTTGCGGAATATCTTGGGCTACAGCTTGGAATCCAAGAAGAAGTAAACCGGCGGTCAGAACAGATTTTAAAGTGAGCGACATTATTTTTGACCTTTCAAGAAAGAGTGTTCAAATCAATATGAATAATACAGGAAACGGAAAGAATATAAAAAGGTCGTCTGAAAACCATAAGATAGGTTTTCAGACGACCTCGGATGGGTTTTGGATTTCAAACATCGCGTGCGTGCGTACCGCACACACCCTACACCCGATGCCCAGTTTCAGTAGGTCGGATACAAGTATCCGACCTACTGCCGGCTGAAAACCTGATTTTCAAGTTTTCAGACGACCTTGGATGGGTTTCAACAACAGAGCGCGCATACTACACACACGTGGTTGGAGAGAGATACATGACTTACTCTTATCAACCCTAGCGACGATTTTGAGAGAACGCAAAAACAATCGCAAAAAAGGTTAAAATTAAGACATTTTTTAATGCCTGTAAAAATTCTGTATCAAAAAATAGCCACTGTACGCAAGCTGATATAAATAACGATTTCAGAGAAATAAAAATTAGAAATCCCATCTTGTCTAGATTTTCGTTATAGTCCCAAAATATACTTACAAGTGGACACCATAAATGTTTTGTCATTAATTTAGATAGCCAAAAAATTGGAACATATAAGATAAGCACAATGAACCATACAAAAATATTAGCGTATCCACCAGTCATTGGGATTTCAGGTAAATACATGCCAACATATTTAGCTTGATTCAAATAAACCTGATTTGTATCTAGAAAGTTATTTAATATTATTGGTATGGAAAAGGAGGCTAAGATAATGAGATAAGTAAATG
>NZ_JBQCVF010000315.1:0-1506 GCF_051962515.1 Neisseria sp. P0009.S007
ATTCAGGCGCAAGCGATTCCGTTTGCTTTGGACGGCCGCGACATTATGGCTTCGGCACAAACCGGTTCAGGCAAAACCGCAGCCTTCCTGCTGCCGACTTTGCAAAAACTGACCAAACGCAGCGAAAAACCGGGCAAAGGCCCGCGCGCTTTGGTATTGACCCCGACCCGCGAACTGGCGGCTCAAGTGGAAAAAAATGCGCTGGCGTATGCTAAAAATATGCGTTGGTTCCGTACTGTCAGCATTGTAGGCGGCGCATCTTTCGGCTACCAAACCCGTGCTTTGAGCAAACCGGTTGACCTGATTGTCGCTACTCCGGGCCGTCTGATGGATTTGATGCAGAGCGGTAAAGTTGATTTTGATCGTTTGGAAGTGCTGATTCTGGACGAAGCCGACCGTATGTTGGACATGGGTTTTATCGACGACATCGAAACCATCGTGGAAGCAACGCCGAGCGACCGTCAGACTTTGTTGTTCTCAGCCACTTGGGACGGCGCAGTGGGCAAGCTGGCGCGCAAACTGACCAAAGACCCTGAAACCATCGAAGTTGAGCGCGTGGATGATCAAGGCAAAATCGAAGAGCAGCTGCTGTACTGCGACGATATGCGCCATAAAAACCGCCTGCTCGACCACATCTTGCGCGATGCCAATATCGATCAATGCGTGATCTTCACATCCACTAAGGCAATGACCGAAGTCATCGCGGATGAATTGTACGAAAAAGGTTTCGCCGCCAACTGCCTGCACGGCGATATGCCGCAAGGCTGGCGTAACCGCACGCTGATGGACTTGCGTAAAGGCCGCTGCAAAATTTTGGTTGCCACCGATGTTGCCGCACGCGGTATCGACGTACCAACCATTACCCACGTTATCAACTACGACTTGCCAAAACAGGCTGAAGACTACGTTCACCGCATCGGCCGTACCGGCCGCGCTGGCCGTACCGGTATTGCGATTACTTTTGCCGAAGTGAACGAATATGTCAAAGTACACAAAATTGAAAAATACATCGGCCGTAAATTACCTGAGCTGACCATCGAAGGCATGGAGCCGACACGCAAACGCAAATCTGCCGGTGGCAAACCGAAAGGTAAAGGCGGCTGGGGTGATCGTAAATCCGGCGGCTGGCGCAGCGATAAGAAACCGGCTAAAGAAGGCTTCGGCGGCAAATCACGCGGCGAAGGTCATAAAAAAGACGGTTTCAAGAAAGATGGCTTTAAGAAAGACGGTTTCAAGAAGTCTGACGGTTTCAAAAAAGGCGGCGAAGGCTTTAAAGGCAAGCGCAAGTCTAACGACAGCTTTGGCGGCAAACATAAAAGAGGTTAATTTTTTCAATCTTAAGGCCGTCTGAAATAAGACGAAAGGGCGTGTGAAAACACGCCCTTTTTTTATAAATAAAGAATTATAGATGATACGATTATGAAGAATATATGGCAAATTTTAAATACTGTGGCATAATTATATTACTTATTACTATTTACTATATTTTAAAAAGTATGAACAAAT
>NZ_JBQCVF010000316.1:0-1502 GCF_051962515.1 Neisseria sp. P0009.S007
GCCGGCGGCTGCTTCTGGGGCTTGGAAGCCTATTTCCAACGCATAGACGGCGTGGTTGACGCAGTATCCGGCTACGCCAACGGCAAAACGCAAAACCCAAGCTACGAAGACGTTTCCTACCGCGATACAGGCCATGCCGAAACCGTCAAAGTCACCTACGATGCCGACAAACTCAGCCTAGACGACATCCTGCAATATTTCTTCCGCGTCGTTGACCCGACCAGCCTCAATAAACAAGGCAACGACATCGGCACGCAATACCGCAGCGGCGTATACTACACCGACCCCACCGAAAAAGCCGTCATCGCCGCCGCCCTCAAACGCGAGCAGCAAAAATACCAACAGCCCCTCGTCGTCGAAAACGAGCCGCTGCAAAACTTCTACGACGCCGAGGAATACCATCAGGACTACCTGATTAAAAACCCCAACGGCTATTGCCACATCGACATACGCAAAGCCGACGAACCGCTGCCGGGCAAAACCAAAGCCGCCCCGCAAGGCAAAGGCTTTGACGCGGCAACGTATAAAAAACCCGGCGATGCCGAACTCAAACGCCTCCTGACCGAAGAGCAATACCAAGTTACTCAAAACAGCGCGACCGAATACGCCTTCAGTCATGAATACGACCACTTGTTCAAACCCGGTATTTATGTGGACATTGTCAGCGGCGAACCCCTGTTCAGCTCTGCCGACAAATTTGATTCCGGCTGCGGCTGGCCGAGCTTTACCCACCCGATTAATGCCGCCGCCGTTACCGAACACGACGATTTCAGCTACAACATGCGCCGCACCGAAGTGCGCAGCCATGCCGCCGACTCGCACTTGGGACACGTCTTCGCCGACGGTCCGAAAGACAAAGGCGGCCTGCGCTATTGCATCAACGGCGCAAGTTTGAAATTCATTCCTTTAGAAGAAATGGACGCTGCCGGCTACGGCGCATTGAAAGACAAAGTAAAATAACAGATTGAATCGAAAAAGGCCGTCTGAAAAAGATTTCAGACGGCCTTTTAATTTGTCGGATGTAGAAAGCTGGTTCTTATCTATCAAAAAATCTCAATAACTAAGAAAGTGCACCCTACAAAAGCCTTTTAAATTCGTTTTGCCAACTCTTCGGCTTTGCCCACATACAACGCAGGGGTCAGCTCAAGCAATTTGGCTTTGGCTTCTGCCGGAATTTCCAACGACTCGATAAAGAGTTTCAACACTTCAGGCGTAATGCCGTCTTTACCGCGTGTCAGGTCTTTCAGCTTCTCATAAGGATTGGCCACGCCGTAACGACGCATGACGGTTTGAATCGGCTCGGCCAGCAGCTCCCAAGTAGCGTCCAAATCGGCAGCAAGGACGGCAGGATTCGGCTCAAGCTTATTCAGACCGCGCAGATGGGCGGCAAAGCCCAATACGGTATAGCCCACGCCTACGCCCATGTTGCGCAATACGGTGCTGTCGGTCAGGTCGCGCTGCCAACGGGAAATCGGCAGTTTTTCAGACAAAAAGCCCAATAC
>NZ_JBQCVF010000317.1:0-1498 GCF_051962515.1 Neisseria sp. P0009.S007
AGCATGGTCAAAGTGACGGCAACGATATAATTCACTGCTACCGCCTGCTCGATATTGATTTTTTGCTTGCGCGCCACTTTCAGCAATACGGAAACCAACACGCTGCAAACGATACTTGTCAATAAATATGCCATGCTTTAAAACCATCCTTGAGTGGAAACAGGCTTATCTTCATTCAGTTTGATCAGTCCGACGACTACGCGATAAATGAGCCAAATACCGGTTGCTGCCAAAATCAGCCAACCGATTAAGATAAGTATGGTCAGCATCCCTAAAACCATACCAATCAAAGACACCCAAAATGTCTTAATCAGATAATCAATATGGCTGGCGTAAATGCTGCCTTGCGCTTCATCGCGTTTGATAAACGCCAAAATCACACCGACGACGGGTGTAAACCAAATAAACAAGCCCAACGCATATGTGACATAGGCAATAAAAACATAGTTTTTCACTTCGGATTTGGACGTATTGACCATATTGCCCCCCATATTATTGTTCCCTGTATTATAGTTTGCCGTGTGATTGGCCGCCGTATCATTGAAGCCGTTGTCTTGGACTTCCTGAGGCTCATACTGCATCGCCGCATCATAAGCCAAACGTTTTTCCGGATGAGACAATACTTCAAACGCCTGTCCGATGGCTTTAAAACGCTCCGCATCTTTCTGAATATCCGGATTGGCAACCAATTTGCCGTAAGCCTCGCGGATAACGTTGATATCTGCATCCTGAGATACACCCAAGATTTCGTATAAATTTAATTGTTCCATCTGTATTCCTATCCTTTATGAATCGACTGCAACATGAACATCTTTCGGATTGAGCGTCCGCAGGTTTTCAGGTTTTATGCCCACGATAAACCCACGTTTGCCGCCATTGATAAAAATCTCGTCCAAAGCCCAAATGCTTTCTTCCACATAAACCGGCAACGCGGTTTTCATACCGAACGGCGATGTCCCGCCGACCAAATATCCTGTCCATTTCGCCGCCTGATCCGCCGTTGCCGGCTCGATGTGTTTCAAGTCCAGTTCACGCGCCAGATTGCGGGTGGAAATATGTTTGTCGCCGTGCATTAACACAACCAAGCCTTTTTTGTGTTCATCCTGCAGGACGATTGTTTTGATGACTTGATGCTCAGGCTTGCCCGTGCACTCGGCAAAACGCGCCGTACCGCCATGTTCTTCATACGCGTAAACATAAGGGACAAAATCGATTTTTTTACTGCGTAAAAAGCGTACTGCCTGCGTAACCGGATATTCTGCTTTACTCATGGGTTGTTTCCCGCCATCCTTTTCAGACGGCCCCTCTTAAATGTGGAACGTAAACAGTCACAATGTTACCATACCTTCTTTTTGAAATCAGGAGACAACATGGACATCCGCTATCTTGGTGCAAGCAAACGCTATTCGGAAGCCGTCGTAGCCAACGGCTTGGTTTTCCTCTCCGGCATGGTTCCCGAAAATCCTGAAGCCGATGCCAAAGCGCAAACTGAAAATGT
>NZ_JBQCVF010000318.1:0-1488 GCF_051962515.1 Neisseria sp. P0009.S007
TTGCCGAAAAGGTAGTTTTCAAACTGCTCCTGCAACAGATCGCCGCGTCCGTATTCAGGCGAGGCCAGTCGGGGCAGGTTGGACATGGAGAATGCCTGTTTGACGACTTGGCGTTGGAAGTTTTGGTGTAGGAAACGTTTATAAAACAAAGGAATGGTTTCTTCGCCCTTGAGTGCAAAATAAGCTGCCAAAACCGAGCCGCCAGATACGCCGACCACCACATCGACATTCGACATCAGAGATTGTTTTTTGCCGCCGATGGTAATCTGTTGCTTATGAAGCTGTTCCAACACGCCATAACCTAAGGCTGCCGCGCGCGTACCGCCGCCGGAGAACATCAATACAATAAGCGTATCGTCTTCGTTGTTGCGCTGAAGTTGGCTGGTTTCAAAGCGGTAGCCACGTTGCAGGTTGACCGTATCAATACCGGCAAGAGGCTGATATTTCACCAGCGAGCATGCGGATAATAAGGCTGCGGAGAGCAGGGAAAGGGCAGATTTAAAAGGGAATTTTGGCATAAACACAGGAAAGTCAATTGTTCATTCAAAACGGATTATAAAGGTTTTCAGACGGCCTTTATAGAAGGCGGACTTTCAGACGGCCTTTTGCATCGATTTTCCGTTATAATCGACACAATCTTTATCTTTCCAAACCCTTATGGCGCAACCAAACCGCATCAACCACGAACCTATCTTTCTGCTTGCCTCCGCCCCGTGGCGCGAGAGCAGCTTGTGGGTGGAGGCTTTCAGCCGCCGTTATGGGCGGGTAGCTTTGTTGGCCAGAAGCGCGCGCAAACGGCAGAGCGAATTGCGCGGCGTGTTGGTGCCGTTTGTGCCGGTGAGCGCGTCTTGGTATGGTTCTCAAGAGTTGAAGACCCTGCATCGCGCCGAATGGATAGGCGGTTGGCCGCAGCCGCAGGGCAGGGCTTTGTTCAGCGGATTGTATGTGAACGAGTTGATGCTGAAATTGACCGTCCGCGAAGACCCGTTGCCCGAGCTTTACGATGTTTTGGCGGAAACCATGAAAACCATCTGTTGCGAGGCCAACCACATTGCCGCTTTGCGCCGTTTTGAATGGTCTCTGCTGACACGCTTGGGCTTTGCCCCCGATTTGTTCCATGACGGCAACGGAAATGAAATCAACGGTGAAGAAACTTATTGGCTCACGCCGGAAGAGGCTGTGGTTCCCCTGTCCGAGGCCGACCGTTTCCATGCGCTCAATAAGGGCGTGGCCGTATTGGGCGCGACGTTAATCGATTTGAGGGAAGGCAGCTTCGTTCATCAGGAAAGTCTGGGGCAGGCTTTGAAAGTAACGCGGCTTTTGATTGACAACCTTCTCCCCGAGGGCATCAAGTCTCGGCAGGTTTTGCAGCAGTTGCAGCAGTTTGGCTTGGGCAGTTGAATTTTTTTCAGACGGCCTTTGATAGGTAATGACTCAGGCCGTCTGAAACCTTAATGAAAGGACATTATTATGTTGTTAGGCGTAAAC
>NZ_JBQCVF010000319.1:0-1484 GCF_051962515.1 Neisseria sp. P0009.S007
TAACTGAGGTTAGAAAATTAGATTTAAAATAAACAATATTGGAGGAATATTTATGTATCTTACTTTCATGTAACTCTTCCTGCTAAAATCGCAGGGTTTTCCCTGCATACAAGCAAATGAAAGCATGCGATTATAGACAGGAGGAAATGTTATGGAATTAATATTAAAAGCAAAAGACATTCGTGTGGAATTCAAAGGACGCGATGTTTTAGATATAAATGAATTAGAAGTATATGATTATGACCGTATTGGTTTAGTAGGAGCAAATGGTGCTGGAAAAAGCACTTTACTCAGGGTACTTTTAGGAGAATTAACTCCCCCAGGATGTAAAATGAATCGTCTGGGTGAACTTGCCTATATTCCCCAGTTGGACGAAGTAACTCTGCAGGAGGAAAAAGATTTTGCACTTGTAGGCAAGCTAGGTGTTGAGCAATTAAATATACAGACTATGAGCGGTGGTGAAGAAACAAGGCTTAAAATAGCACAGGCCTTATCGGCACAGGTTCATGGTATTTTAGCGGATGAACCTACGAGCCATTTAGACCGTGAAGGAATTGATTTTCTAATAGGACAGCTAAAATATTTTACAGGTGCACTGTTAGTTATTAGCCATGACCGCTATTTTCTTGATGAAATAGTAGATAAAATATGGGAACTGAAAGATGGCAAAATCACTGAGTATTGGGGAAACTATTCTGATTATCTTCGTCAGAAAGAGGAAGAACGTAAGAGCCAAGCTGCAGAATACGAACAATTTATTGCGGAACGTGCCCGATTGGAAAGGGCTGCGGAGGAAAAGCGAAAACAGGCTCGTAAAATAGAACAGAAGGCAAAAGGTTCTTCAAAGAAAAAAAGTACTGAAGACGGAGGGCGTTTAGCTCATCAAAAATCAATAGGAAGTAAGGAAAAAAAGATGTATAATGCTGCTAAAACCCTAGAGCACAGGATTGCGGCCTTAGGAAAAGTAGAAGCTCCGGAAGGCATTCGCAGAATTCGTTTCAGGCAAAGTAAAGCATTGGAGCTCCATAATCCATACCCTATAGTCGGTGCAGAAATTAATAAAGTATTTGGGGATAAGGCTCTGTTTGAAAATGCATCTTTTCAAATTCCGTTAGGAGCAAAAGTGGCGTTAACTGGTGGTAATGGAATCGGAAAAACAACTTTAATCCAAATGATCTTAAACCATGAAGAAGGAATTTCTATTTCGCCTAAGGCAAAAATAGGTTACTTTGCACAGAATGGTTACAAGTACAACAGTAATCAGAATGTTATGGAGTTTATGCAGAAGGATTGTGACTACAATATATCAGAAATTCGTTCAGTGCTAGCATCTATGGGGTTCAAACAGAACGATATTGGAAAAAGTTTATCTGTTTTAAGCGGTGGAGAAATTATAAAATTGTTGCTTGCTAAAATGCTCATGGGTAGATATAACATCCTAATAATGGATGAACCCAGTAACTTCCTTGACATACCAAGTTTAG
>NZ_JBQCVF010000320.1:0-1474 GCF_051962515.1 Neisseria sp. P0009.S007
CCGTTTTGGATCTCCTCATCGGCAATCGGAAAACGCCACATCAGCAGGCTGTCATCGGGATTCGGCCATTGAATGACGTCGATAAACTGTTTCTTGATAAAGTTGAACATCGCAGTTCCTTATTTGAAGAAGAAAGGATAACTTATGGGCAGTCAGGTCAATTTGCCTAGTCGGTTATATCGCTTATTTTATATAAATAGAATGTCATACGATATTAACATTCAAAATGTCTTTATGCATGGGAATAGAGTGGGTGGCTGCATATACTTTTATCGCAAACTAAATAATAACTATATAGATATTAACTTTTGAAAACTTCGAAATTAAACCTCTTACCGACTCAGTTTTACACTATTTCCAGGTTTTTTATCCATACTGTCTCATAAAAAAGACAAATATTTGCGATAAATCATTAAAGAATATAATAAAAGTAAATATATTACCCCATCAGCATTGTTAATGTTCATTAAATATTATAAACTTTGCCATGCAATAACATTAAATTATCACACTGATTTTCCCAAACTAAAAGGAATTTACATGAAAAATTCTGCTCATTTCTGTCTTGCTGTGTTAGCACTGTCTGCTGCAGTAGGCGCACAGGCTGCCCGCCCTGTTGAATTTACCGTTGGCAGCGAATATTACAACGAAACCTATCGCGAATATGAACAAGATGGTAGTCGAATAATGCAACAAAAAGGCAACCTGTGGTCTATTAATGCGGGGGTTAAATACCGTTTCAACGATCGCCATGCGGCAAAATTGGAAGGCCGTTATTCCCGTGGTAAATCAGATTACACAGGAAGCTTCCAAAATGGATTTGGTGAATCCACAGGTTATGGTTCTGCCACACTCAAAAATGCACCTCGCCGCGCATACGATATCCGTGCCTTATATGAATATACACATCCAATTAACGATCGCTTTAGCCTGACTGCCGGTGCAGGCTTGGGACACCGTGTTCTGAGAGATTTGAGCCGACGTGTCGATCCTGATGATTATGACCGCAAAAACCGAACCACATATGCGCAAATCAATGCCGGTGTAAATATCGCACTTCCAGCAAACTTTGAGATTGCTCCTCGTATTGCCTACAATCGTGCCGTTAAGGGCCGCCAGTATTCTTACGAGCCAGATCGAGAAGAAACCAGAATGAAACAAGGCGGTGGACAAGGTATTGAGGTTGAAGTACCTGTATCTAAAAAATTCTCTAACGGTTCTAAAATCAGTCTGACCCCGTTCTATCGCGGCTGGAAAGTCAAAGATTCAAACTTCACCGTTACAGAAGACTATGGCTTCATTCAATTGGGCGCGATCGAACCTAAAAACCGCACCCGTGAAACAGGCATAAGATTGCAATACTCGTTCTAATTTAGCAAACTTAAGTAGTTAAAACATTTCAGACGGCCTTGTATATAACAGGCCGTCTGAATTTTTTGATGCTTTCAGAATTTCACTATAACGCCAATACCAT
>NZ_JBQCVF010000321.1:0-1472 GCF_051962515.1 Neisseria sp. P0009.S007
TGTGCGCCACCGGCTACGGTTTCGCTGATGATGTTGCTGTCGCCTTTGACATTGATGGTGTCGCCCAATGCGTAGTTGTTGCTGCCGGTGGTACCGCCGAAGTTGATGCCTTTGGCGATATTGGCGGCGTTGTTGGCTACGTTTTGGTTGGTCGCAAACAGTTGGCTGCCGTTAATGGCATCTTTGCTGTTGGCATTGAGGTCACCGTCGGCTACGTTGGTCACTTTGTTGCCTGCAGCATCGATACCGGACTTGGTCAGTTTGACGTCACCTGCTTTAACGCCGTCTTGGGTCAATGCGACATCGTCGCCTACTTTCACACCGTCGTTGTTAACGGTGGTGTCGCCGGCTTTGACGCTGTCTACTACCAGGTCTTTGTTCAGCTTGACGGTAACGGTATCGCCTTGGGCTTCAGTCGTGATGTTGTCGTCACCGGCAACGGTCACGGTGGAACCGAGTTTTTCGACATTGGTGCTGCCGCTGTCGCCGTTGAAGGTCAGGCCTTTGCTGTCAACGGTGGTTTTGGCGTCTACGCCTTTTTGGATATTATCTTTAGTACTTTGAGCGAGATCGATACTGTAATCAGTTGTTACTGCACCATCGGCTGCAGTTGTAGCATTGGAGGTCAAATTCAAAGCATTGGAAACTTGTACCGTTGCTTTATCTGCGCTGACGGTATAAGTGGTTTCTTTGCCTGAAGTTGTCTTATTGACATGCGTGTTGCTGCCTGCCGCCACCTTGGTTGTGGTTTTGGCATTATTGATGGCATTAGCTACATCGCCGGCAGTTGCCACACCGGCAGTCGGCGCGGACACTGTGCCATTATTATCGACAGACAATGTGCCTTGAGTGACATTGATTTGAACTTTTGACGCATTCTCGCCATCGGTGACCGCAACGGTCGTCAAGTTGCCATCGGCGTAGTTGACTGTACCGTTGTTGTTAATACGAGATTTGTCTGTACCGTTTTGTTGGATATTGTGTCCAACATTGTTCATAACTGTGTACAACTGGCTACCGTTGACCGCATCGGTCGAAGTGGCGGAAATACGACCTGCGGCAACATTCTGGATTTGACGTTCATTGCCTGCACTGCCTACAGAAACCGCGCCTGTTGTAGAGGATGAAGAAGCAGCATAGCTGACATTGGTCGCAGCGCCACTATCGTTTTTGAATGAGGCATTTTTAGCTGTTGCATCAAAATTATTGGCGGCACCGACAGCACCATTACCCAATGCAACAGAGCTACCGATCGTAGTCGTCGCGCCACTACCCAAAGCAACTGAATCGCTTCCAGTTGCTTTTGCATTATTACCGCCGGCAAAACTATTCTGTCCGGCAGCTTGGGCTAAGGAACCAATAGCGGTGGAATAAAGGCCTGAACTGTTTGCCTGCTTACCAATGGCGATAGAATAAGCTTGCGTTGTCTGCGCCTGATGACCGATTGCAACAGAATCATCACCGACTGCATT
>NZ_JBQCVF010000322.1:0-1470 GCF_051962515.1 Neisseria sp. P0009.S007
GATTGCCTTGTGCGTCGATGGCGGCAAGGGTGGGGCAGTCGGCAAGTACGGCTGGGCGCAGGTTCACGGTTTGGCCTTTTGTTGGGCTTGCTCTTGCGCGGTCAGGGCAATTTTGTTGCGGACGTAGAGCAACTCGGCGTGTGCCGCGTCAGTAGCAATATAGCGGCCGCTGCGGGCAAGTTTAAGATAGTCGGCGGCGGTCGGCATATCGGCTTGACCGTCAAAAGGCGGTTTGTCGGCGAGGGCAAAGGCATTACCGATGCCGCCGCTAGGCGTTTGGCCTTCGGGCGCGGCAATGGCGGAGGCTTTGCCAACCGTGTAATCGCTCAAGCGGACGTGGTTTTGCGTATCAAACCATGCGTAGAACACTTCGCCCATACGCGCATCTGTGGCTGCCAGTACACAGCTTGATGGTGGCAACAGCGAAGCGGCGGCATCGAGGCAGGGAATGCCGATCATGGGCGTGTCAAACGGCGTGGCCAAACCTTGTGCAACCGCCGCGCCGATACGCAGGCCGGTAAATGCGCCGGGGCCCTGTGCATAAACGATGCAGCCCAAATCGGCGGCCGTGATGCCTGCTTCTTTAAAGAGGCGCTCGATTTGCGGCAGGATTTGTTCGGATTGCTTGGTGCCGACGTTTTCATGAAACAGGCGGATTTCGCCTTGATGTTCCAATGCGATGGACAAAAAGGATGTGCTGGTGTCGATAGCAAGAGTCGGGCGGTTGTCGGTTGGCATGATGTTATTTTTTAGAAGGATATGGATTGCCATTATAGTGGAACGGCGAGGGGGAACAAAGCATTCGGGCGGCGCTTGGGTAAAAACGCCGTTTGCCGCAAAGCTATTCGATAAGTGAACCAAGGTTTCAGGCCGTTTGAAAACGTTTCAGACGGCCTTGTTTTATTTGTCGAGTTTCAATAAAGGCGAACCTGCTTTTTCAACGGCGCGGCGGTAGGCTTCATGCGCTTCGATGCGCTGCAAATAGGCACGGATATTGGGGTAGTCGGCAAAATCGAAGCGGTCGGCCGCGGCTTGCAGCGGATAGCTCATCATGATGTCGGCACCGCTAAGGCTGTTGCCGACCAACCATTCGCGGTTTTCCAACTCGCTGTTGATGTGGGCAAGATGCAGGGCGGCTTGCGGATGGATAAAGCTGCTTTTGACGCTACTGCTGATTTTGCGGGCAATCGGTTTGACGAAAAACGGCATGGGCGCGCTTTCAATCCCGCGGAACACCAGTCCGAGCAGCAATAACGGCATCAGCGAACCTTCGGCATAATGCAGCCAGCGTTGATATTGCCAGTATTCGCGGCTGCCGCGTTCGGGCATCAGACGACCGTTGCCGTAGGTTTGAATCAGGTAGTCAGTAATCGCGCCGCTTTCCGCCAAGATAAAGCCGTCATCATCCAATAAAGGCGATTTGCCCAAGGGATGGATGGCTTTGAGTTCGTCAGGGGCGAGCAAAGTGTC
>NZ_JBQCVF010000323.1:0-1469 GCF_051962515.1 Neisseria sp. P0009.S007
ACGCGTGGACGCGCAAACCCGTGCGAAAACCAGCGTGAACGAATTGTTGCGCGGTATCTAATCGGATAACGATAACGTTGATTGAGGGTGGTATGCTCACTCTATGGTTAGTTTTGAACAAAAAAACAGGCAGAATGTTCTGCCTGTTTTTTTTTATGGCTTAAAGGCCGTCTGAAACGATTTCAGACGGCCTTTTGTTTTTGATGATGGGTTGTTTTAAGGTCAATTGAGGCAAGGGAAGGGTATTCCCTGTCTGAGACTACGCTTCCGGCCAGTCAGCGCAATAGTATTGCCAATATATTTCTTCAAAAGGAATCTTGCCGTAATCGCACAACCACGGTTTGGCGCGTGTGGTGTAGTGGATGATGGGCGGGGCGGTATCCGGCAGAGGGAACATTTCGTCAAGGTCGTATGTTTGGAAAAATCTTCCGGCGCCGGTTTGGTAATTCCAAGACTCTTCCAATTGCAGCCAGTTCTCTTGAAATACGGTGTTTAGAAAGCATTGGTCACCAAAGGGGACGGCTTTATCAATGGTGGCGGCGGTTTGCAGCAGTTGCTCCGCGATATTGTGTTTGCGCCATTGACCCAAATCGGCCAGCAGCATGCCGGAATTGAAATAGGGTGTGGTGTGCAGGCCGGTCGGATGGTTCCAATCGGTACGGGCAAGATAGGAATCTTGTACGGCGGCGACGGGATAGCCGCGCATATCGAGGTTGAACAAATCGTGCAGGGACTGGGTAACCACCATATCGCTGTCGAGGTAAAGGGCGCGGTCGACGGGCAGGTGCTGCATCATCAGGCGGAAAAATGCGGCATCCGAAATATGGGACAGGCGGCGATATTGGCTGAAGTCCATTTCAATTTTGACATCATTCAGACGGCTGCCGCTGGCGGCGAGTTTTTGGTTGGTATAGTTGATCCATTCCTTCCTGAAGGTGTTGTGCATAAGGTAGAAATTGACACCTGTATTGTGCGTACAGATGGACTTCATCAGGGTATGGACTTGTTCGGCGTAGCCGGTATCGGCGGCAAGGACGATGGTGATGTTGCTCATTGGTTAAATTCCCTTTTTTACAATGTTTTGGAGTTGGTCAGTTATTTTCTTGATTTTGTGTGGTGGGTAAAGCGGCATGGTCTTCGGTTTCCGACACGGCCTTTTCTACTAAATCCCGTTGCAGTTGTTTGCCGGCTTTGATGCCCAATTTGCGCAGTTTTTCGGTGCTGCTGATGAGGTTGCCCCTACCGGAAACCAAGCGGCTGTAGGCAGTCTGAAACTGGGATTGAGCCTGACCAAGCGCTTTATTGATGCCGTCCATGCTTTCGACAAAGCCAACAAATTTGTCATAGAGTTTGCTGCCTGCTTCGGCAATGGCCAGCGCGTTTTGGTTTTGCTGCTCATTGCGCCAGATGTTGGCAACGGTGCGCAGGGTGGCGAGCAGGGTGCTGGGGCCGGTCAGCATGATGCGTTT
>NZ_JBQCVF010000324.1:0-1466 GCF_051962515.1 Neisseria sp. P0009.S007
GTGTTTTTCTCCCGAACTTTTCCTCAAAATCGATTCAGACGGCCTGATCACAACCGAGCCGATGAAAGGCACTGCGCCGATTCTTCATGACGGACAAGATGAATGCCGCGCCGTTGAATTGCAAAACGACCCGAAAAACCGCGCCGAAAATGTGATGATTGTCGATTTGTTGCGCAACGACCTCGGCAAAATCGCGCAAACGGGCAAAGTACGCGTGCCTGAACCGTTTAAAGTTTCCCGTTTCGGCAGTGTTTGGCAGATGACCAGTGCCATCGAGGCGCAGGCGCTAGCTGATGTTTCGGTTGCCGATATTCTCAGCGCAGCCTTCCCGTGCGGCAGTATTACCGGCGCGCCCAAACGTATGAGTATGCAGATTATTGAGTCCCTTGAGTCCGAACCGCGCGGTTTGTACACAGGCAGCATCGGCTTTTTGCATCCGTGCGATACGGGTTTGGGATTTGAAGGCGTATTTAATGTTGTGATTCGTACCTTATCTCTGAAACCGGTTTCAGACGGCCTTTATCAAGGTGTTTATGGTGTGGGTTCGGGGATTGTGATTGATTGCGATCCTGAAGCCGAATATCGCGAGTGCGGTTGGAAGGCGCGTTTCCTCAATGACTTGAGGCCTGATTTCGGTATTTTTGAAACCATGCGCGTGCAAGACAAACAATGCCGTTTGCTCGATTTGCATTTAGGCCGTCTGAACAGCTCGGCACAAGCACTCAACCTGCCTTGGCCTCAAAATGCGGCAGAGCAAATTCAACACTATATAGATGCGTTGCCAAGTGGGTTATTTAGAGTCAAAGCCGCTTTGTTTTCAGACGGCCTTGTATTGAACCATGCGGCTGTTTCTGAATTGGATGGGCAGCAATACGTCATCTTGAGTGAGCACACATTAAACCAACGCGATTATCTGCGCCGTTTCAAAACCACACGTCGTGAAATTTTTGACCAAGCATGGAAAACAGCAGAAGGGCAGGGCGCATTCGACAGCCTGTTTTTCAATTCAGACGGCTTCCTGCTCGAAGGCGGCAGAAGCAACGTGTTCGTCAAATACCAAGGGCAATGGCTCACGCCGTCTTTGGATTTGGATATTTTGAACGGGGTAATGCGCCAAACGGTATTGAAGCAGCCGCAGCTATATTTAGGTGCGGATACAATCAAGGAAACCCACATCACGCGCGCGATGTTGGAAAATGCGGAAGAAATCCGTTTGAGTAACGCTTTAAGGGGCATGTTTGCGGTTTCGCTCCGTAAATAAATGGCAATAGTCAAATCATAGTGATTCAAATTGTCGTAAAGCGGCAATATCCGATAGAATACGTCATTTCAACAATGAGGCCGTCTGAAAGGGAAAACAATATGGCAAAAGCAAAAGGTGGATTGGGGCGCGGTTTGGATTCGCTGATTTCCAATGCAGTGGACAGCAGCAGTAGCGACCGCCTGACAACGGTTGCCATCGCCGA
>NZ_JBQCVF010000325.1:0-1463 GCF_051962515.1 Neisseria sp. P0009.S007
CTCATGGCAGAGCATTCAATATGCCAACCCGGACGGCCGTTACCCCAAGGGCTTTCCCATGCAGGTTCGCCTGCTTTGGCCGCTTTCCACAATACAAAATCAAGCGGATCGCGTTTGAAACCGTCCACTTCCACACGTTCGCCTGCGCGCAGGTCATCCAGCGATTTGCCCGATAATTGGCCGTAAGCGGAAAACTCTCGCACGGCGTAATAAACGTCGCCATTTGCGGCAGGATATGCCTTGCCGTTTTGAATCAAGGTTTCAATCATGGCAATCATTTGCGGGATATTTTCCGTTGCCTTTGGCTCGATGTCGGGACGCAACACACCCAAAGCATCTGCATCTTCATGCATGGCCTGAATGAAACGCGCGGTCAGCTCGCCGATGGTTTCGCCGTTTTCAGCCGCACGGGCAATGATTTTGTCGTCGATGTCGGTAATATTGCGCACATAAGTGAGCGGATAACCGCACTTGCGCAGCCAGCGGGCAATCATGTCGAACACAACCATCACACGGGCATGGCCTAAGTGGCAATAGTCGTAAACGGTCATGCCGCAAACGTACATACGCACGTTTTTAGGGTCGATGGGGGCAAAGGGTTCTTTTTGACGGGTAAGGGTGTTGTAGATGGTGGTCATGGAATTTTCAAAATTTGTATAAACTGGGGTAAATTATTTGGATTTTTTGTGCAAGCAAAATTCAAATACGTTTCGTTCTGGGCCATTATTAGTTGCATGTGCTTTTTTAACTATATAAGGCTGATGCTCATCTAATGTAAATTCACCGATGTATCGGACATGAGCATTTAGTGTGTCATTAGCAAAAACACGGATGGCTTTTCCTGTCTGTTTATGTTCCAAGAGAGCTTTATTCCCATTGATCATACGCTGATCACCACGTTGTCCTTCGCCACAATAAAACAGGGTGGTTCCCTTCTCATCCCAGCGATCATAATAGCCGTGGTCTTCGCCTTTTTCTGGGTGAGTAAAGAGGAAGATATTGGGCGTTTTTGCCGAAGCAGCAATGCCACTTTGTCTATTGCCACCGTATTGGTCATGTAATTCTGAACGTTTAATAATATCGTTTTCTTGTAAAGAAAAAGAGTTGGAAGACATGCGACTCTCCATTTTATTAAAAAGGCCGTCTGAAATTTTTTACTCCGGCTTAAATACGCCTGTATCCGTTTTAGGCTGCTGCTCGGCAATTTCGGCTTTTGCCGCAGCCTGCTCCGCTTCGGCTTTTTCAGTTTCGATGCGTTTTTTCTCGGTTAGGTATTGGTTGATTTGGTGTACCAATTCCTGTGTGCCTTGATGGGTCAGGGCGCTGATTTGGAAGAGGCGCGGGGTTTCCATGTCGAATTGGAAGCGGTCGTCTGGTTTGGGGTAATCCCAGCCGATGGCTTCGAGGAAGGAGGCGGTGCGTGCTTGGGCTTCTTCTTCGTCGAGCATGTCGAGTTTGTTCAG
>NZ_JBQCVF010000326.1:0-1463 GCF_051962515.1 Neisseria sp. P0009.S007
ACGCGTGGACGCGCAAACCCGTGCGAAAACCAGCGTGAACGAATTGTTGCGCGGTATCTAATCGGATAACGATAACGCCGACTGAGGGTGGTATGCTCACTCTATGGTTAGTTTTGAACAAAAAAACAGGCAGAATGTTCTGCCTGTTTTTTTATGGCTTAAAGGCCGTCTGAAACGATTTCAGACGGCCTTTTGTTTTTGATGATGGGTTCTTTAAGAGTAATCGAAGGGAGAGGGGTCCCTTGCCTGAAATTACGCTTTCGGCCAGTCGGCGCAATAGTATTGCCAATAGACTTCGATAAAAGGAATTTCGCCGTAATCGCACAGCCACGGTTTGGCGCGTGTGGTGTAGTGGATAACGGGCGGAACAGTGTCAGGTTTGGGGAATACTTCGCCGAGATTTCGTTTTTGGAAATATTGGACTGCGCCTGTTTGGAAATTCCAAGATTCTTCTAGTTGCAGCCAGTTTTTTTGAAATACGGTGTTTAGAAAGCATTGGTCGCCGTAGGGAACGGATTTGTCAATGGTGGTAGCAGTTTGCAGCAGTTGCGCCGCGATATTGTGTTCCCGCCATTGCGCCAGGTCGACCAACAACATACCGGAATTGAAATAGGGCGTAGTGTGCAGGCCGGTTGGGTGATTCCATTCGGTACGGGCAAGAAAGGAGTCTTGTACCGCTGCAACGGGATAACCGCGCATATCGAGGCTGAACAAATCGTGTAGGGATTGGGTAATCACCATATCGCTGTCGAGATAAAGGGCGCGGTCGACAGGCAGATGTTGCATCATCAGACGGAAAAATGCGGCATCCGAAATATGGGGTAGGCGGCGATATTGGCTGAAGTCCATTTCTATTTTGACATCATTCAGACGGCTGCCGCTGGCGGCGAGTTTTTGGTTGGTATAGTTGATCCATTCCCGCCTGAAGGTATTGTGCATGAGGTAGAAATTGACATTTGTGTTGTGTGTGCAGACGGATTTCATCAGGGTATGAACCTGCTCGGCATAGCCGGTATCGGCGGCAAGAACGATGGTGATGTTGCTCATTGGTTAAATTCCCTTTATTTGCAAGGTCTTAAATTTTATCAGTCATTTTCTTGGTCTTGTGCGGTCGGTAAGGAGGCGTGGTCTTCGTTTTCCGACATGGCTTTTTCTAATAAATCGCGTTGCAGCTGTTTACCGGCTTTGATGCCCAATTTGCGTAGTTTTTCGGTGCTGCTGATGAGGTTGCCCCTGCCGGACACCAAGCGGCCATAGGCCGTCTGAAACTGGGATTGAGCCTGACCGAGCGCTTTATTGATGCCGTCCATGCTTTCGACAAAGCCGACAAATTTGTCATAAAGTTTACTGCCTGCCTCGGCAATCGCCAACGCGTTTTGGTTTTGTTGCTCATTGCGCCAGATGTTGGCAACGGTGCGCAGGGTGGCGAGCAGGGTGCTGGGGCCGGTCAGCATGATGCGTTT
>NZ_JBQCVF010000327.1:0-1462 GCF_051962515.1 Neisseria sp. P0009.S007
ATGGTATTGGCGTTATAGTGAAATTCTGAAAGCATCAAAAAATTCAGACGGCCTGTTATATACAAGGCCGTCTGAAACGTTTTAACTACTTAAACTCATCAAATTAGAAAGAGTATTGCAATCTTACGCCCGCTTCGTGGGTGTGGTTTTTAGGTTCTATAGATCCCAATCCATATGAGTCATACTCTTCCGTAACGGTAAGGTTCGATTCTTTAACTTTCCAGCCGCGATAGAATGGAGCGAGGCTGATTTTGGAGCCGTTCGCGAATTTTTTAGATATAGGCACTTCAACCTCAATACCTTGTCCGCCGCCTTGTTTCATTCGGGTTTCTACCTGGTCGGGTTCGTAAGAATATTGGCGGCCTTTCACGGCACGATTGTAGGCAATGCGGGGAGATATCTCAAAGTTTGCAGGAAGGGCGATATTTACTCCGGTATTGATTTGCGCATATGTGGTTCGGTTTTTGCGGTCATAATCATTTGGATCAATGCGGCTACTTAAGTCTCTCAGAACGCGGTGTCCCAAGCCGGCTCCGGCAGTAATGCTAAAGCGATCGTTAATCGGGAGTGTATATTCGTATAAGGCACGGATATCGTATGCGCGGCGTGGTGCATTTTTGAGTGTGGCTGAGCCATAACTTGCTGAATCGTCGATATAATCCTCAGTTATATATTGTACGCTTCCCGTGTAATCTGTTTTACCGCGCGAATAACGGCCTTCTAATTTTGCCGCATGGCGATCGTTGAAACGGTATTTTACGCCGGCATTAATAGACCATAAGTTGCCTTTTTGCTGCATTAAGCGACTACCATCTTTTTCGTATTCGCGATAGGTCTCGTTGTAATATTCGCTACCAACGGTAAATTCAACAGGGCGGGCAGCCTGTGTACTTACGGTAGCAGAGAGTACTAACACAGCAAAACAGAAATGAGCAGAATTTTTCATATAAATTCCTTTTACTTTATGAAAGCCAATGTGATAATTTGAAAATACAGCATGATGAATTTCTAGGATTTGATAAATATTAACAGGTGTAGTGAACGCTTGGTATGGTGTTTAATGATTTTCTACCTGTATTTGTCTTTTTTATGATATAGCGCAGGTAAAAGCAGAAAAATAGTGTAAAACAGAGTCTGCATGAATTTTAATGATATGTTAATGTTTCTGGGTGGGCTAGTGGGTTTAACACTAAAAATAGATAGAGCAACCCACTCTATTCCCAGGCATAAAGACATTTTGAATGTTAATATCGTATGACATTCTATTTATATAAAATAAGCGATATGACCAACCAGGCAAATTGACCTGACAGCCTATTAGTTATCCCTTCTTCTTCAAATAAGGAACTGCGATGTTCAACTTTATCAAGAAACAGTTTATCGATGTCATTCAATGGCCGAATCCCGATGACAGCCTGCTGATGTGGCGTTTTCCGATTGCCGATGAGGAGATCCAAAACGG
>NZ_JBQCVF010000328.1:0-1451 GCF_051962515.1 Neisseria sp. P0009.S007
TTGCCTGCAAAGTCAGCCAATGATTTCTCAGATAGGTCTGCTGCTACCAATGTGAAATCAGGTGCAACTTGGCCGATAGCGGGCAAATTGCCGTTTGTAGAAATAGGTGAGCCTTGGAAAGTAACTTGAGCCATGTTTCAGTCCTTATATCAGGGGGAAAATAGGATGGGCAGGATTTAGTAATGACGGCGACGGAAATAGAACATACCTTCGCTGTCAATTTCTAAAATATAGCGGCCGTTTTGGACGGCGGCATAACCGCTTTTGCCTTCGGTATAAGGCTGTAAAGCAGCGTGTGAAATCAGATAGTCGGTCAGTTTGCCGCCGTCTTGGGCAATATTGTCCACCATTTTTGCAAAGGCAGTGTGGCAGACGCCGTTGGCTGACCAGCCGGCTGAAACGCCTTTTTCATTTTTTTCCATGCATTGGCCGCTGATGACTTCTAAGTCGTTAGGGTGCTTGCCAATCAGATTGATGACGCCGCCCTCTATGCCGTTAATCGGATAGGTGCGTTGTTTTTTACCTTCTTTGGTTTCGCCTTCTTGTGCTGTACCCAAATCCAAACCGGCTATGGCTTGTTCATCGATGTATTTGACTTTAAAGGTAGGTTTGGGGGCATTGCCTGAAGCAGCATCATTGGCGGCAGTATCTTCAGACTTGCCGCCGCAGGCAGCCAATGAAAGGCTGAGCAAGATAAGAGGAAAGGTTTTTTTCATATCAGAAACCCTAGAAAAATGATTATATTTCAAATAATAAACGATATTATGGCCGTCTGAAATTTTCAGACGGCCTTACTATTATTATTTCAACGGACGAATACCTACTGCATCGCGGACTTTATCCAACAATTCGCGTGCTTCTTTACGCGCTTTTTGTGCGCCGGCCTGCAAAATATCTTCAATTTGAGAGGGTTTGGCTGTCAACTCATTGTAACGCTCGCGCGGTTCTGCGAGCTCGGTATTGATTTTTGCGCCCAAGAGTTTCTTGGCTTCGCCCCAAGCAAGGCCTTTGGCCAGCATTTGTGTGAACTCGGCAGTTTCAGACGGCGTAGAGAAGGCTTTGTAGATTTCAAACAGAGGACTTTCATCAGGCTGTTTCGGCTCGCCGGGCTCTTTCATGTTGGTGATGATTTTGTTAACCGATTTTTGGGTTTTCTTGTCGTTTTCCCAAAGCGGAATGGTATTGCCGTAGGACTTGGACATTTTGCGTCCGTCCAAGCCGACCAAGAGTTCGACGTTTTCGTCGATTTTTACTTCAGGCAGGGTGAAGAGTTCTTGGAAGCGGTGGTTGAAGCGGCCGGCAATATCGCGCGCCATTTCGACGTGTTGGATTTGGTCGCGACCGACTGGTACTTCATGGGCATTGAACATAAGGATGTCGGCAGTCATGAGGATAGGGTAGCTGTACAGGCCCATTTCCACGCCATGATCCAGATCTTCCTGACCGTTTTC
>NZ_JBQCVF010000329.1:0-1450 GCF_051962515.1 Neisseria sp. P0009.S007
TTGCCTGCAAAGTCAGCCAATGATTTCTCAGATAGGTCTGCTGCTACCAATGTGAAATCAGGTGCAACTTGGCCGATGGCAGGCAAATTGCCGTTTGTAGAAATAGGGGAGCCTTGGAAAGTAACTTGAGCCATGATTCAGTCCTTGTGTCAGGGGGAAATAGGATGGTCTGGGGTTTAGTAATGACGGCGACGGAAATAGAACATGCCTTCGCTATCAATTTCTAAAATATAGCGGCCGTTTTGTACAGCGGCATAACCGCTTTTTCCTTCAGTATAAGGTTGCAAAGCAGCGTGTGAAATCAGATAGTCGGTCAGTTTGCCGCCATCTTGGGCAATATTGTCCACCATTTTTGCAAAGGCAGTGTGGCAAACTCCGTTGGCTGACCAGCCGGCTGAAACGCCTTTTTCATTTTTTTCCATGCATTGGCCGCTGATGACTTCTAAGTCGGTAGGGTGCTTACCAATCAGATTGATAACACCGCCCTCTATGCCGTTAATCGGATAGGTGCGTTGCTTCTTACCTTCTTTCGTTTCGCCGTCTTGAGCTGTACCTAAATCCAAACCGGCTATGGCTTGTTCATCGATATATTTAACTTTGAAGGTAGGCTTGGGCGCTTTGCCTGAAGCAGCATCATTGGCGGCAGTATCTTCAGATTTACCGCCGCAGGCAGCCAATGAAAGGCTGAGCAAGATAAGGGGGAAGGTTTTTTTCATATGAGAAACCCTAGAAAACGATTATATTTCAAATGATAAACGATATTATGGCCGTCTGAAATATTCAGACGGCCTTACTATTATTATTTCAACGGACGAATACCTACTGCATCGCGTACTTTATCCAACAATTCGCGTGCTTCTTTACGCGCTTTTTGTGCACCGGCCTGCAAAATGTCTTCAATTTGAGATGGTTTGGCTGTCAATTCATTGTAACGCTCGCGGGGTTCTGCGAGTTCGGCATTGATTTTTGCACCCAAGAGTTTCTTAGCCTCACCCCAAGCAAGGCCTTCGGCCAGCATTTGCGTGAACTCAGCAGTTTCAGACGGCGTGGAGAAGGCTTTGTAGATTTCAAACAGAGGGCTTTCATCAGGCTGTTTCGGCTCGCCGGGTTCTTTCATATTGGTGATGATTTTGTTAACCGATTTTTGGGTTTTCTTGTCGTTTTCCCAAAGCGGAATGGTGTTGCCGTAGGACTTGGACATTTTGCGTCCGTCCAAGCCGACCAAGAGTTCGACGTTTTCGTCGATTTTCACTTCTGGCAGGATGAAGAGCTCTTGGAAGCGGTGGTTGAAGCGGCCGGCAATATCGCGTGCCATTTCAACGTGTTGGATTTGGTCGCGACCGACTGGTACTTCATGGGCATTGAACATAAGAATGTCGGCAGTCATGAGGATAGGGTAGCTGTACAGGCCCATTTCCACGCCATGATCCAGATCTTCCTGACCGTTTTC
>NZ_JBQCVF010000330.1:0-1448 GCF_051962515.1 Neisseria sp. P0009.S007
ATCGCTTACCTGCCGCCGCATCGGGGTGCAGGCGGTGGCAAAGCGGGGGTTTTGGTTTAACAGGGTTTCGAATTCGGTCAGCCAGTCGGAAAAGTCGGCGACGTGGGTTAGGTCGGTCAGGTAGATGGTGCCTTCGGGCAGGGTTTTGGCAGGGGTGAAGTAGTGCATGGGATTCCTTTGGGTGTTTTGGAGGAATAAACGGTAGGTCGGGCATAAATGTCCGACCTATGTTTTTTCAGACGGCCTTCATCATTTCAGCTTCATTTAAAACTTCCATTCCGCGCTCACGCCCACGCTTCTGGGGCGTTGGTAGAGCGCGTCTTGGCGGTCGGCGCTGGAAATGAATATGGGTTGGCGGCGGTTGAACACGTTGTCGGCGTAGAGCGAGACGCGGCCTTGTTTGAAGTTGTAGGCGGTGTAGAGGTTGACTTGGTTGTATGCGCTGATTTTGCCTGATTCGGCATTGTCGGCAGCGGAGTAGTAGCCGCCGTAGAAACGCACGTCGCCGCCGGCTTCCCAGCCTTTGTCGTTCAGGTATTTCACGCCGATGTTGGCGGTGTATTTGGGCGCGTGGCCGAGTTTGTTGCCTTCGATGCCGCTGTCGGGATAGCTTTTGATTTTGGTGTTGAGCAGCCCCAGTCCGGTAGTAAGTTTCAGGCTGTCGGTCGCCTGCCAGTCGGCGGCGAGTTCCGCGCCGTAGGTATGGACTTTTTTGGCGTTGCGGATGACGACGGAGTTGGTGCCGAGATAGAAGGGGAGCTGCATGTCGCGGTAGTGGTTCAGAAACAGGTTGCCGGAGAGTTGCAGGCGGCGGTCGGCGCTGCGCCAGCGGGTGTACCACTCGTAGTTGTTCACATATTCGGGTTCATAAGTGTAGGTTACGACAGGACGACCGAAGGTGATGCCCGCGCCGCCGGGGTTGTAGCCGCGTGCGGCTTTGATGCCGTTGAGCCATTGGTCGGTGGGTTTGAAGGCGATATCGATTTTAGGCAGGAACACGGTCTGGCCTTTGTCTAAATCAAGGTGCAGTGCGCCGCTGCCGCCGCTTCGTTTGTGCGTTTCTTTTTCAATGCGGGCGGAGGCCGTGATGTCCCATTTTTCGCTGGGGCTGTATGTGGTTTCGGCAAATAGGGCGCGCACGCTGTTGCGGTCGTCAAAGGTGTTGCGGCCGCCGATGCTGCGGATATCCACCCATTCATCTTGTTTGCTGCGGAAGTAGTGCAGCCCGGCAAGGCCTTTCAGACGGCCTTTGTTTGAAAAATGCAATACCGGCTCCCATTGCAGCTCGTGGCCTTTGAGCTCGGCGGGCACGCCTTGCGGGCTGACGGTCATCGGCAGATGTAGCCGCTCGTTGTGGTAGCGGCCGTAAACCAGTTTGTTTTCCAGTTTCAGATAGTCGTTAAGCTGCCACGATACGTCCCAGATGCCCGATGTCGAGCCGGTTACGA
>NZ_JBQCVF010000331.1:0-1442 GCF_051962515.1 Neisseria sp. P0009.S007
GTCCTATTCGATTACGCCTATTGCAACCGTTCATTCCCCCTACAAACAAAAATTCGGCATTGCCCGCCAACCAGGTTTGGTTCCTGCGGCAGAAATTTGCATTGAACTCACTCCTGAATTTACCGCTGACAGCGTTCGGGGCTTGGAAGATTTCGACTATGTGTGGATAAGTTTTATTTTCCACGGCGTATTGGATGAAGGTTGGGCGCAAATGGTGCGTCCGCCACGGCTTGGAGGCAAACAAAAAATGGGCGTATTTGCCACACGCAGCCCGCACCGCCCCAATCATCTCGGTTTATCCCTGCTAAAACTCGAACGCATCGAATCAGGCAAACCTGTCCGCATCTATTGCAGCGGTGCAGACCTGTTGGACGGTACTCCGGTAGTGGATATCAAACCCTACATCCCGTTTGTGGAATCCAAACCTGACGCATCATCAGGCTTTGTCAGCGGCAAACCTGAAGAATTGAGTGTAGTCTGGGCAGAAAGTACGCTTGCGGAACATTTATCCACAGAAGAAAAACATCTCATTGAACAAAGCATCGCCCAAGATCCCCGTCCTGCCTATCAAGATATTCCCGAACGGGTTTATGTAATGAATATTGCAGATTATGAAGTGCAGTTTAGGATAGAAAACAAATGTGCCACAGTGATTAAACTATCCACAATCTGATTGCAAATTTAATCTATCTACAAACAAAAGGCCGTCTGAAATGTTCAGACGGCCTTTTAATTATCCACAGACTGATTGATTCAGCCTGTTATCCTTTAGATTTTGCTGGCAAAAAATTCCAAGGTACGAACCAATTGGCAAGTGTAAGACATTTCATTGTCGTACCAAGCAACGGTTTTCACCAATTGTTTGTCGCCAACAGTCATCACGCGGGTTTGAGTGGCATCGAAGAGTGAGCCGTACTCGATACCGATAACGTCGGAAGAAACGATTTGATCTTCAGTGTAGCCTAAAGCATCGTTGGCGGCAGCTTTCATGGCTGCATTGATTTCTTCTTTGGTAACAGGGCGTTCGAGAACAGAAACCAGTTCGGTCAAAGAGCCGGTGGCTACAGGAACGCGTTGGGCAGAACCATCAAGTTTGCCGTTCAACTCAGGGATAACCAAGCCGATGGCTTTAGCGGCACCGGTGCTGTTCGGTACGATATTCAACGCAGCGGCACGGGCGCGGCGGAAGTCGCCTTTGCGGTGTGGCGCGTCAAGGGTGTTTTGGTCGCCGGTATAAGCGTGGATGGTGGTCATCAGGCCTTCAACAATACCGAATTCTTTTTGCAATACTGCAGCCATAGGAGCTAGACAGTTAGTCGTACAAGAAGCGGCGGAGATAACAGTTTCGCTGCCGTCCAAAATATCTTGGTTTACGCCGTATACAACGGTTTTCACATCATTGCCGCCAGGTGCAGAAATCACAACTTTGCGCGCACCGGCAC
>NZ_JBQCVF010000332.1:0-1438 GCF_051962515.1 Neisseria sp. P0009.S007
GCGAGCTTTGCCGAACAGGTGGACTCGAATGAAGGCAGCAAAGCGGTGGACAATAAATTGGCTAAACTGCTGATTGACGTATGCCGTTCGCAAAGTGTTGCCGTGTTTGGCAATGTATCGATTGCGGTATTGTTGGCGGCAGGGATTGCTTTTGACTATGCCCATACGCATGGTCAGCCCTTGCTAAATGAGGCCGTTACAGCCTACCAGCTTAAATCTATTGAGATTTTTACCCAGCCGACCTTATGGTATGCCGCTATTGCCGGTGTATGGCTGTTTTGCTCGGGGATTATTGCCGGCTTCTTTGACAACCGTTCTGATTATCTGAACCTGCGTCAGCGCCTGCCGTTTAATCCGTTGTTACGAAAAATCATGCGTCCACAGCCGCGCCGCCGGTTGGCTGCTTATATTCATAAGCATTATGGTTCGCTTATGGGTAATTTTATTTTCGGTATGCTTTTAGGCATGACAGGCTATTTCGGCCATCTTTTCGGCTTGCCGCTGGATATTCGCCATGTGGCGTTCTCTTCGGCAAATTTGGGTTATGCTGCGATTAGTGGCTATACAGATATATTCACTTTTATGCTTGGCTTGGCAAGTGTATTGGCAATCGGCATGGTAAATTTAGTGGTCAGCTTTTCTTTGGCTTTGGCTGTTGCACTCCGTTCTCGCGGTACGCGTTTGGGCAGTATGCGTAATCTGCTGAAGAGCTTCTGGAGTCAAGTGAAAGCTAATCCTTTGATTTTGTTGTATCCGGTTCAAGTGAATAACAAAGAAAACACGAAGTAAGATTGAAGAAAGGCCGTCTGAATATATACTTTTCAGACGGCCTTTTAATTTAAAAACTATAAAGATTAGGCTTGCAGAGAGGCACGGTTTTCCAAAACTTGGTCAATCAAACCATATTCTTTAGCTTCATCGGCAGACATATAATTATCGCGGTCGGTATCGCGTTCCAAGTCGGCCAAATCGCGATCACAATGTTTGGCGAGTAAGCGGTTCAGTTTCTCTTTGATTTTCAGCAGCTCTTTAGCGTGAATTTCAATATCGGAAGCTTGGCCCGCCAAGCCGCCGCTGATAAGCGGTTGGTGAATCATGATACGGCTGTTTGGCAGGGCAAAGCGTTTGCCTTTTTCGCCTGCGGACAACAGGAATGCGCCCATACTTGCCGCTTGACCCAAGCATAAGGTAGAAACATGAGGCTTGATGAAGTTCATGGTGTCGTAAATCGACATACCGGCAGTAACCGAACCGCCCGGAGAGTTGATATAGAAGAAGATATCTTTATCAGGGTTTTCGCTTTCCAAGAACAGTAATTGCGCAACAACCAGATTGGCAGATTCGTCTGTCACCGGGCCGATCAAGAAAACGATGCGCTCTTTCAAAAGGCGTGAGTAGATGTCGAATGCGCGCTCGCCGCGACCGCTTTGTTCGATAA
>NZ_JBQCVF010000333.1:0-1436 GCF_051962515.1 Neisseria sp. P0009.S007
TTCATGATGGGTTTCATTACCTGCATGAACGATATTTTGATTCCGCATCTGCAGAAAATTTTCACGATAACCAATGTTCAGGCGATGCTGGTTCAGTTCTGCTTCTTTACCGCCTATGCCATCATGTCGATTCCGATGGGGCATTTCGTCGGTAAAATCGGCTATAAAAATGGCGTCATCGGCGGCTTCTTGCTGACCGCCGTCGGATGCTTGTTGCTTTATCCTGCCGCAGACAGCCAATCTTACCCGACTTTCTTGGACGCTCTCTTCATTCTTGCTTCAGGTGTAACCCTGTTGTAGGTTGCGGGTAATCCGTATGTGACCTTGTTGGCGAAACCGGGCAAAGAATCTGCAACGCTGACTTTGGTGCAGGCATTCAATTCATTGGGTACGACTATTGCTCCGAAAATCGGTTCACTTCTCATTTTTACAGATGCGGCTCAGAAAGCCAGCAAAGCCGAGCAAATTGCTTCCGTCCAAATCCCTTATTTGGGTTTGGCGGGATTTTTGATCCTCCTCGCCGTCTTTGTGAAAATGATCCGTCTGCCCGATGCACGCAAAATTGCCGTTGAGGAAAGCGAACACAACTACGACGGCAAAAGCAGCGTGTGGCAATACAAACATCTTGTTTTCGGTGTGGTTGGCATTTTCTGCTACGTTGGCGCGGAAGTATCCATCGGCTCTTTCATGGTCAATATTTTGGGCTTCCTGAAAGGATTTGATCATTCCAAAGCCGCAGATATGCTGGTGTTATACTGGGGTGGTGCAATGTTCGGACGCTTCCTCGGTTCGGCAGTTATGACTCGAGTCGCGCCAAACCGCTACCTTGCCTTTAATGCCTCAGTTGCTACTGCTTTGCTCGTCATTGCCATCATGGTTGGTAAAGGTAATGCCGACATCGCCATGTGGGCGTTGATTGCCATCGGTTTTTTCAACTCCATTATGTTCCCGACTATCTTTTCGCTGGCAACCAAAAACCTCGGCAAATTTACCAATTCTACTTCAGGTTTTCTTTGTACCGCCATTGTTGGCGGCGCGTTGATTCCTGTTTTGCAAGGTAAGATCGCCGATGATTACGGTATGATGATTTCTTATGTTGCACCTGCCGTGTGCTACCTCTACATCTTCTTCTTTGCCCTCAAAGGTTATAAAGCCGACGAGTAAGCATGGTTTGAACAGAAGGTCGTCTGAAAACTTGGAAATCAGGTTTTCAGACGGCCTTTTTACTTTGTGGCATAATGATTTGAATGACAGGAGGAAAAAATGGCCAAAATCATTTTGCTGCATGGCTTGCACATGCATTCGTGGGTAATGAAACCGCTGGCGTATTTGCTGGAACAAGAAGGTTTTGAAGTTGCTCTGTTCGATTATTACAGTGTTTTGCATTCGATGAACCGACATGTTGAAGATTTGGCGCGATGGATTGATGAGAACCA
>NZ_JBQCVF010000334.1:0-1430 GCF_051962515.1 Neisseria sp. P0009.S007
GAGTTGCGTGGAGGAATCGGATTTTCTGTATTTTGTGAGTTGTCCATAATGTTTCCGTATATGCTGCGTGTGCAGATGAGGCATTATACCGCATTGGCAGGTTAAGGATTTTTAACAGGCAAACATAGTTTCACTTCAATCGCATAAAGTTTCAGACGGCCTTTATTGCGTCAGTCAAACAACTCGCCCTGCGCCTGCTCTTTGGTCACGCGTACGTCGGTTTCGCCGTCGGCAAAAGTGATGTGCAGTTTCTGTCCTTGTTTCAACGTATCGGCATTGCGGATAACTTGTCCGCGGGTGTTTTTGACGACGGAGAAGCCGCGCTCCAGAATATGCTGCGGAGATACGGCTTCGAGCAATGCGGCTTGGGCGGTCAGGCTTTGACGGCGGTGGGTAAGCAGCTGGCGGAAGGAATGCGACAAGGTCGTTTGAAAGTGGTTGATGTTGTTTTTGTAAACAGAAACATCAGGACGGCAATGTTTTAGGGTTTGGGTTTGGCGTTCGAAACGGGCGGTGTGGGCGCGGAGATTTTGCGTCATCGAGTAAGACAGCGTTTGCGCCAGCTTGCTGATTGAAGCGCGCTGATCGTCAAGTTTTTGGCGCGGATGACGGATTTGCCGCGCCAACCAGTCGAGTTTTTGGCTGGCATCGAAATAGCGTTGTTCCAAAACGGTTTTCAGATGGCCTTGCGCTTGGGCGAGACGATGTAGCGATTCTTGGCGGTTGGGGCTGACCAATTCTGCCGCGCCGGTCGGTGTCGGTGCACGCACGTCGGCAACAAAGTCGGCAAGTGTGAAATCGGTTTCGTGGCCTACGCCGCTGACGACGGGAATCGCGCAGGTTTCGATGGCGCGCACAACCGGCTCTTCATTAAACGCCCACAAGTCTTCAATGCTGCCGCCGCCACGGCAGACAATCAGCACGTCACATTCGGCGCGTTGCGAAGCGGTTTTAATCGCTTGGGCAATTTGCAACTCGCTGCCTGTGCCTTGTACGGGTGTCGGATAAACGATAACGGGGATTTCGGGTGCGCGGCGGTTTAAGGTGGTCACGACATCGCGCAATGCCGCTGCCGCCAGACTGGTGACGATGCCGATACATTGCGGGCGGGCGGGCAACGGTTTCTTGCGTTCCGCCGCAAACGCGCCTTCCGCCTGCAACTGAGCTTTCAATCGCTCATAGGCTTCGTAAAGTTGCCCCAAACCTTTGAGCCGTACTTCGTTTACAGTAATTTGAAATTCGCCCCGCGCTTCATAAATGCTGATTTTTCCTGATACTTCGATATGGTCGCCTTCTTTCAAAGGCTTTGCCAAGCGCATGGCTGCACCCTTAAACATCGCGCAACGCACCTGCGCGCGGCTGTCTTTGAGCGAGAAATAATAATGTCCGCTGGCAGCACGGGTCAGGTTGGATACTTCGCCGGCAATCCA
>NZ_JBQCVF010000335.1:0-1415 GCF_051962515.1 Neisseria sp. P0009.S007
TTAAACCATTCTTTAGCAACTATTTTACTTTGACGTACACCTTGCCCTTTTAGATACATTACACCTAAATTGTATTGTGCAATGATATTTCCCTGAGCTGCCGCTTTGCGATACCATTTAAATGCCTGTGCATAATCTTGGTGAATACCTTGCCCATTAGCATACTTCGTACCTAAATTATTTTGAGCTTCGGCACCCCCCTGTTCCGCCGCCTTACGAAACCATTTGACCGCTTCAACATGGTCTTCCCGAACACCTTGCCCTTTTTCATACATCGAACCTAAATTGTTTTGTGATGAAGCATTTCCCTGTTCTGCCGCCTTACGAAACCATTTGACTGCTTCTGCATAGTTTTGGCGGACTCCTTGTCCTTCCTTATACTTCACACCCAAAATGTTTTGGGCTTCTACATAACCCTGTTCTGCTGCTTTGCGATACCATTTAACAGCCTCAACATAGTCTTGACGGACACCCAGTCCATAGGAATACATTCCGCCCAAATTGTGTTGTGCAGCGCCATACTTCTGTTCTGCTGCCTTGCGATACCATTTAACCGCTTCAGCATAGTCTTTACGGACACCTTGTCCGTTACGATACATCTGACCAAGATTGTATTGGGCAGCAACAACTCCTTGTTCTGCCGCCCGCAAGGTTTCCTGAAAATTAGGGACATTATCCGCCCACACTAGTTGGCTGAAACTCAAGGCAATCATGCCCAACATTATTCTTTTAAAGCACTTATTCATTTTAAAACCTATTACTTTTTACTTTTAAATTATTGTTCCTGTTTTATCCAAGAAGTTTCAGACGGACTTAACTAGTGAATTCCTTAAAAAAGCTATTCACACCATAGCTACTCAAAATCTGCTGCAATTCCGGTGCGCGCACCCAAGGATCGACCGCCATCGGCGGCATAGGTGGTTCGATACCGTCTTCGTTTTGGTTACGGCACCAATCTGCCATGGCAAAAACTTGGATTAAAACCGGCTCGGCAAGTGCTTTGTCGATGTCCAGTTCGCTCATGGCTTGGGCAAAGCAGGCTATCCATTCGTTGCGGACTTGTACGTTGACGGCAAAAGGCATATGGCGGGCGCGCAGTTGGGGATGGCCGTATTTTTCGACAAAGAGTTGCGGGCCACCGAGCCAGCCGCTGAAAAATTCGTAGAGCTTTTCGCGTATCAGGGTCATGTCTTCGCCGTGCATTTGGCGCAAGGCTTGGTATTTCGGCTCAAGTTCCATCAAGTCGTAGAAACGGTCGGTCAGGGTGCGGATGCCGGTTGCGCCGCCAAAAGATTGGTACATGTTTGGGGACTTTCTGTGTGGATTATTGCGGGATTTATTTTGAGACGTAGGATTCAGGCAAGCATGCTTACCTTACATAATGGCCGTCTGAAAGTTTCAGACGGCCTTTGGAG
>NZ_JBQCVF010000336.1:0-1410 GCF_051962515.1 Neisseria sp. P0009.S007
GGAGGAGCTGAAAAACGTGAAGGGCATCGGTGATGCGGTGCTGAACAAGTTGAAGGCGGAGGCGACGGTTTCTTCTGTCGCGCCTAAGGCCGCCCAGCCTGCCGTGAAAAAATAAGTCTGACGGACGATTGTGCCGTATGCCGCCCTGATGCCTAACCGTTTGCCGGTTCGGGATGACGGGCGGCTTTGTATGGGGGTGGCAATGAAGACTTGGGCCAATAGAGACTTTACATTGGGTGAAGGGATAAACGGATAAGTCCCCTCCTGTCGGATAGGGATATAAAAGATAAAGGGAATAAAGATATGTACTCAAATGCATTTGACGGAAAACGGAATAGGGCAACTGTGCAGAGGGGCTACTCTTTGATACAGCTGTTGGTGGTGATGCTGTTGGTTTCGATCTTGGCAACGGCGGCCTTTACGGCCTATCGGGAATCGGTCCGCTCGGCCAACCTGCGTGCGGCTCATGCCGCGCTGCTGGAAAATGCGCGCTTTATGGAGCAGTTCTACACAAAAAAGGGCAGCTTTAAGCTGACGTCGACGAAGTGGCCGGAATTGCCGGTGAAGGAGGCGGGCGGTTTCTGTATCAGGATGAGCGGTCAGGCTAAGGGTATCTTGGAGGGGAAGTTTACCCTGAAGGCGGTGGCTTTGGACAGGGAGGCGGAACCCAGGGTATTACGCTTGAACGAGTCGCTGACGGCGGTGGTGTGCGGGAAGATGAAGGGGAAGGGCAGCTGTACGGACGGCGAGGAGATATTTAGGGGTAATGATGCGGAGTGTAAGCCTTTGACGGGGTGACAATAGAGTGGAAAGGAGATAAGAAAGTAAAAAGGACGTGCTCAGGCACGTCCTTTGGGGAAAGGGGTTATTCGCTCCAGCTGACCCAGCCCAGCATCCAAGTAAGGAGAATCAGACCACCAAATACGATGCGGTAGTAGGCAAAAGGCACATAGTTTTTACTGGAGACAAATTTCAGCAAAGCTTTTACTGCCAATAAACCGGCGATAAATGCTGCGATAAAACCGATGGCAATTTGTCCGACATCTTGCAAGGTAAAAAGTTTGTAGTTTTTTAAGATGTCGTAACCTGTGGCCGCAATCATCATTGGTACAGCAAGGAAGAATGAAAATTCAGTAGCCGTTTTACGTTCCAGCCCCCACAGCATACCACCCATGATGGTACTGCCTGAACGTGATGTCCCAGGGATAAGGGCACAAATTTGGGCGCATCCTACAACAAATGCGTCAATTGGGCGCATATCATCGACATGGTTGACTTTAGGTTTTGCTGTTGCTTGGCGTTTTTCAACCCATAAAATGAAGAAGCCTCCCAGTACCAGCATGGTAGCAACGGTAATCGGGTTGAAAAGATGCAATTTAATTTGTTTACTGAATAAGAGGCCAACAATCG
>NZ_JBQCVF010000337.1:0-1408 GCF_051962515.1 Neisseria sp. P0009.S007
GAGGATGTCTTGCAGGCTGTATGCAGAGGCCGTCTGAAACGGCAGCAGACAGCAGGCGACGGCGTCGGCCGATGACAATAAACGGGGCTTTGTGGGTGAAGAATAAATATGCGACATGATTTTTAACCAAATGATTTATATATTATCGTTGTCCGTATCGGGTATCGCCTGAGGCATGACCGGGTGAATTTTGAACGAGAACACATACATTTACAAAGCATAAAGCATTTTTTCCAGCTTTTCACAATATTCTGATAAAAGGTCGAGATACATGCCTTAAAGTATATTATTGCAGAGCGCGACTATCGTATATAATGATTTTAATGTAAAAAATCTATCAAATAGGCCGTCTGAAAGGATTTCAGACGGCCTCTTTTCAACCTTAATCCTTACGTTGCAATACAGCGGCAAAGAAGCCGTCGGTTTGGTGTTCTCCTGAGTTGAGGCGCAGGTATTTTCCGGTATCCAAATCGATCTTCAGGCTTTGCAGCAGTTCGGCACAGTTGACGAGTTCAAATTCGGGATGTTCAGACAGGAAACGTTCGACTTGCAGCTCGTTTTCTTCCGGCAACACGCTGCAGGTGGCGTACACCAAGCGGCCTTGCGGTTTCACCAGTTTGGAGGCGGCATCGAGGATGCTGTGTTGTTGTTCCAAAAGGTTGGCCACGGTCTCGGCGGATTGGCGGTATTTGAGGTCGGGATTACGGCGTAAAGTACCCAAGCCGGAGCAGGGCGCGTCCACCAACACACGGTCGGCTTTGCCTGCCAGTCGGGCGATACGGGTATCGTGTTCGCTGCTGATGCGTTCGGGATGGATATTGGTCAGTCCGGCGCGGGTCATGCGCGGTTTGAGGTTGGCAAGGCGTTTTTCGGCGATGTCGAAGGCGTAGATTCTGCCTTTGTTGGCCATTTGCGCACCGACAGCCAAGGTTTTACCGCCGGCTCCGGCACAGAAATCAACAATGATTTCGCCGCGTTTTGCGCCCACCAATAAGGCAAGCAGCTGGCTGCCTTCGTCTTGGACTTCCAGCGTGCCGTCTAAAAACAGTTCGTGTTTGTTAAGCGCGATTTTGTTTTTCAGGCGGATGCCCCAAGGCGAATAAGGCGTTACCTCTGCATCGGCACTTTCGGCTTGCAACAATGGCAGCACTTTGTCGCGTTTGCCTTTCAAAGTATTGACGCGGATGTCGAGCGGGGCAGGTTGGTTGATGCTGCGGCCGAAGGCGAGGATTTCTTCTTCACTCCAATGCTGTTGCAGCTGTTCCACCAGCCATTGCGGCAATTCTGCGGCGGTATTCAGGCCGTCTGAAAACTCGGTTTTGCGGGCTTTCAAATTGCTGAGGAATTCTGTTTCTTCTTCATCTAGCAAGTCTTTGATTTGGCTGATGTTGGTGCTTCTGCCGAGAAC
>NZ_JBQCVF010000338.1:0-1404 GCF_051962515.1 Neisseria sp. P0009.S007
TCCATCGCGTGTGCGCCGGCCAGCATTTTGCGGAATGCTTTTTCGCCGACGGCAACCATCAGCGGCAGGCCGATGGGTGACCAGACGGAATAGCGGCCGCCGACCCAGTCGGACATGGCGAAGACTTTGTCGGGGGAGATACCGAAGTTTTGGGCTGCGGCCACATCGGCGGAAATGGCGCAGAAGTGGCGGTAGATGCCGGAATCAGGCAAACCTGCATCGCGGTACCAGGTGCGCGCCGCATAGGCATTGAGCAGGGTTTCCGGTGTGCGGAACGATTTGCTGGCAATGCTGAATACGGTGGTCTCGGGATTGAGGCCGAGAAGGGTTTGGGTCAGGTCGGCATCATCGGAGTTGCTGACAAAGTGGACGCGGATGTTTTGCCAATAGGGTTGCAGCGCCTGTGTGGCCATGCGCGGGCCTAAATCGGAGCCGCCGATACCGATGTGAACCAAATCGGTAATCGGTTTGCCGGTAATGCCTGCGTGGGTGCCGTCTAGGAGTTGGCGTGCGAATTCGAGGGTGCGGTTGAGTTCGTGATGAACTTTGGACACGATGTTTTCGCCGTCGACGTAAACAGGTTTGGCATTGGCAGGCAGGCGCAGAGCAGTGTGGAGAACGGCGCGGTGTTCGCTGGTGTTGATTTTTTTACCGCTGCTCATGGCCTGTATATATTGTGGCAAATCGGCTGCTTCGGCCAGTTGGCACAATAAGTCAAGGGTGTTTTCATCTAGGCGGTTTTTGCTGTAATCAAATAACAAACCGTGCAGAATTTCGTGCATATTATTGAAACGTTCGGCATCTGCGGCGAAGCGTTCGCGCAGGGTAACGTGTTGAGTATCGGCATGATGGGCTTCCAAGGCTTGCCATGCGTCTGAGTATGCGGACATCTCGTTTCCTTAGTATGTAACGGTAAAATAAGCAGAATAGATAGGTATTTCCTGCTTTTTTGTAGTGGCTTGTAGTTTAACAAATTTGAACAGATTTTGGGAGATGGCGTGGGCGGTTTTGTTTAAGAAATGTATGCGAAATGCAATAGAAACGGTTGATTATCATCAAGTTTCTGTAAAAAAGGGGGTATGACACCGATGTCTGCTGTGTTATCCTATGTAACATTATTGAAATCTTGTCGGGGCGGGTCCGTAAGATGGCTACAATTTATGATGTCGCTGCTTATGCTGGGGTATCTCCTAAGACGGTCAGCCGGGTGATTAACGGCGATGCGCCGGTCAGTGATAAAACCCGTTCCAAAGTAGAAACAGCGATTGCTGCTTTGGGCTATATCCCATCTTCTGCGGCACGGATTATGCGGTCACACCGTTCCGGATTGGTCGGTCTGATTACCGGCGCCATTTCGCGGACAGGCGAGAATACGGGCGGACACGGCATACCGGATATGTTCTT
>NZ_JBQCVF010000339.1:0-1403 GCF_051962515.1 Neisseria sp. P0009.S007
TCTGCACCATACTCAGCTGACCGAACATATTAATTCATTGTCTTCAATCAGTAACCAATCTATTCAAGGCATGATGGTCAATGGCCTGAGCAAAGAGCAAGCCCTGGCTGCGATAAATAGTACCATTTCACAACAAGGCTTTATTATTGGCTCAAATGAAATCTTCTTGGCAGGCAGTATCATATTCATCAGCATGATCCCCATTATTTGGCTGGCAAAGCCGCCATTTAACGGTTCCAGTGGAGGAGGACATTAGATAAAAGGCCGTCTGAATTTCAGGCGGCCTTTTATCTATATATTATTTAAGACTTAATAACAGATCTCTAAATGCATTCGGATCTTTAATAAATGTCATCTCACCTGATTGAGGAAAATGGAAATCCAGTAGGCGGGACACCCAGAAACGGATACATCCGGCTCTTTGTGCAGTAGGGAAATACGCGCGTTCTTCATCAGATAATGGACGTACGCTTTCATAGCCATGGATAAAGGCATCATAAAGGACAGGGTCTAATTTGTTATCAGCTGTTCGTGCCCAATCGTTAACAGCAATTGCCAGGTCGTACATGAAATTACCGTTACACGCATAATAGAAATCGATAAAGCCGGAAACTTCATCTCCATTAAGCAATACGTTGTCTTTAAATAAATCGGCATGGATAATACCGGAAGGTAAATGCTCTCCCAGATTTTCATCTAAAGCTGTAATTTCAGATTGAAGCAGTGCAGCATCCTCAGAATCTAAAACAGGCAGTAACTGAGAGCAGGCATCGCGCCACCAGTCATCATAACGAGGATTTTTCATTTTTAAAGGAAAGTCTTGGCCGGCTAAATGCATTTTGGCCAACATAGCACCAGTATGGAAGCATTGAGCTTCGGTTGGCCAGCCGGTATCAGAACCATTCAAACAAGTGACCAAACAAGCCGGTTTTCCGGCCAAAATAGAATGCAGTCTGCCATCTTTGCGAGCAATCGGAGCAGCGCAGGCAACACCATTCAGACTCAAATGATGGTTGAGTTCTAAAAAGAAAGGCAGTTCATCTGATTTTAAAACCTCAAAAACAGTCAAGACATAACGACCGGTTGAAGTTGTCAAAAAATAATTACTATTAGTAATTCCTTGAGCAATCCCCTGCAAAGAAACAAAATCTCCTAAATCATATTGCAGAAGGAAGTCACGCATTTGAGCGTCGGAAACACTTGTATAGACAGACATAGCAAACTCGAGGCTGATATAAAGGATCAAAGAAACATCATACCAAAAAACAAGCGGCAACAATATAAATTAAAGCGAAGGTCAAATTCAAAAGGCCGTCTGAGACCAAAATTTCAGACGGCCTTTAGTTTGTATTTTTTTGTATGTATGGATAGTGTGGGAGTTTGATAGTATTTTTTTAGAAATA
>NZ_JBQCVF010000340.1:0-1399 GCF_051962515.1 Neisseria sp. P0009.S007
GTGGTTCGACTGTTTGCAGCCTTGCAAAACGGGCATTCGTTTATTTACTTGGATAAAGCGGATGTTGATGCCTTAAGTAACTTGCCGAATTTGGTCGGCAATGCGGATAAACCGCTTATTCTGCACGGACGGAAATTGTTTTTGGGGCGGATGTGGCAGTTGGAACATGATTTGGCTGTTGAAATCAAACGGCTGGCCAGTGCCGAGGCGGAAGAAGTAAATTTTATGGCGGCTTCAAAAAGCCTGAGCGACTGGTTTGATACTAAAGACAGTAAAGAGCAACGGGATGCTGCAGCTTTGGCTTTGCTGCAAAACTTTATGCTGATTACCGGCGGGCCGGGTACGGGGAAGACGACGACCGTAGCAAAGCTTTTGGGCCTGATTTGTAATAACAGTACGAAGTTGCCCCGTATCGCGTTGGCGGCGCCGACGGGCAAAGCGGCTGCGCATATGGCACGGGCTTTACAGCGTGCTTTGGACGGTTTTGATTTGCCTCCAAGTATCAAAGCGCATTTGGAAAATTTGGAAGGGCAGACCGTCCATCGATTGTTGAAACTGCGTCCGCCGCAAATGCGCCCTGCGTTCAATCATGAACATCCGCTCGCTTTGGATGTTTTGGTGGTGGATGAGGCTTCGATGTTGGATTTGCCGCTGGTGTTGGATTTATTGCGTGCCGTGCCGACCGGTTGTCGTCTGGTGTTGCTTGGCGATGAAAACCAGTTGCCGTCGGTTGGCTTGGGAGCCGTATTGGCGGCATTGTCGCGTCCGACAGTTTTGGATAAAGAAACCGCTGAAAAGTTGGAAGTGTACCTGCCTGATCATGGCTTTGAGATTAAAGGGCAGCCACAGGTTTTATCGCAAAACAATGCCAAATTGACGTTCAGCCACCGTTTCGGTGCAAACAGCGGTATCGGTTGTTTGGCAAGGGCGGTGGTGTCCGGGGAAAAGCAAACTGCGGTCGAACAGTTTGACAAGTTCCCCAAAGAATTGGAAATGAAATCAGGCCGTCTGAAAGAGCAGGTTGCCTTGCTGTATCAAAAGCAACAGGATTATTGGCAGGCTGTGGCAGAGAATAATGTTGCACTCGCTTATGGTCATGCGGCCGATGTGGTGGTATTGGCAGCTTGGCGGCAGGATGCGGATGATTTGAATCAGGCTTATCAAGAATACTTGCAACGACAAGGCAAGGTTTCGGGCGAAATGCCTTGGTTTGCCGGACAAATCATCATGATTACGCATAATGATTACATGCTGGAAGTGTTTAACGGCGACATCGGGCTGATTATGAAAGATGAAGAATCGTTGAATGGCTTGTCTGCCTATTTTCCTGAGAAAGATGGATTCAAAAAAATTGCCATCAGCCGTTTGCCTGATTTTGAATCGGCTTTTGCCATGACGG
>NZ_JBQCVF010000341.1:0-1399 GCF_051962515.1 Neisseria sp. P0009.S007
CCGTCATGGCAAAAGCCGATTCAAAATCAGGCAAACGGCTGATGGCAATTTTTTTGAATCCATCTTTCTCAGGAAAAAATGCAGACAAACCATTCAACGATTCTTCATCTTTCATAATCAGACCGATGTCGCCGTTAAATACTTCCAGCATGTAATCATTGTGCGTAATCATGATGATTTGTCCGGCAAACCAAGGCGTTTCGCCCGAAACCTTGCCTTGCCGTTGCAAGTATTCTTGATAAGCCTGATTCAAATAATCAGCATCCTGCCGCCAAGCCGCCAATACCACCACATCGGCCGCATGACCATAGGCGAGTGCAACATTATTCTTTGCCATAGCCTGCCAATAATCCTGTTGCTTTTGATACAGCAAAGCGACCTGCTCTTTCAGACGGCCTGATTTCATTTCCAATTCTTTGGGGAACTTATCAAACTGTTCGACCGCAGTTTGCTTTTCCCCGGACACCACCGCCCTTGCCAAACAGCCGATACCGCTGTCTGCACCGAAACGGTGGCTGAACGTCAATTTGGCATTGTTTTGCGATAAAGCCTGTGGTCGCTCTTTAATCTCAAAGCCATGATTGGGCAGGTACACTTCCAGCTTTTCAGCGGTTTCTTTATCCAAAGCCGTCGGACGTGACAATGCCGCCAATACGGCTCCTAACCCAACCGACGGCAACTGGTTTTCATCGCCAAGCAATACCAGACGACAGCCGGTCGGCACGGCGCGCAATAAATCCAACACCAGTGGCAAATCCAACATCGAAGCCTCATCTACTACCAAAACATCCAATGCAAGCGGATGTTCATGATTGAACGCAGGGCGCATTTGCGGCGGCCGCAGTTTCAACAATCGATGGACGGTCTGCCCTTCCAAGTTTTCCAAATGCGCTTTAATGCTCGGAGACAAATCAAAACCGTCCAAAGCACGCTGCAAAGCCCGTGCCATATGCGCAGCCGCTTTGCCCGTCGGTGCCGCCAACGCGATACGGGGCAGCTTCGTACTGTTATTGCAAATCAGACCCAAAAGCTTTGCGACGGTCGTCGTCTTCCCCGTACCCGGCCCGCCGGTAATCAGCATAAAGTTTTGCAGCAAGGCCAAAGCCGCAGCATCCCGTTGCTCTTTGCTGTCTTTAGTATCAAACCAATCGCTCAGGCTTTTTGAAGCCGCCATAAAATTCACTTCTTCCGCCTCGGCACTGGCCAGCCGTTTAATTTCAACAGCCAAATCATGCTCCAACTGCCACATCCGCCCTAAAAACAATTTCCGGCCTTGCAGGATAAGCGGTTTATCCTCATTGCCGACCAAATTCGGCAAGTTGCTTAAGGCATCAACATCCGCTTTATCCAAGTAAATAAACGAATGCCCGTTTTGCAAGGCTGCAAACAGTCGAACCAC
>NZ_JBQCVF010000342.1:0-1398 GCF_051962515.1 Neisseria sp. P0009.S007
ATAGGACGTGGGAATGTGAAGGCATCAGGCGTGCCGAGTTTGGCCAGCTCGGATAATTTGGCACCGCCGGGATAAGGCAAGCCTAAAAGCTTGGCCGTTTTATCAAATGCCTCGCCTGCCGCATCATCCACACTTTCACCCAGCAAGGTGTAATTGCCGATACCGCGTACAGCCATAAATTGTGTATGCCCGCCCGACACCAGCAAAGCGACAAATGGAAATTCAGGCTTATCGTCTGCCAATAAGGGCGAGAGCAAATGGCCTTCAAGATGGTGAACGGGGATAACGGGCTTGCCGATGGCAAATGCCAACGCATTGGCGAAGCCTGAACCGGTCAGCAATGCGCCACCCAAACCCGGGCCTTGCGTAAAGGCAACCGCGTCAATATCGGCATAGCCTACGCCTGCTTCCTTCAAGCAACCTTGCGTCAACGGCACGACACGGCGGATATGGTCACGGCTGGCCAATTCGGGGACAACGCCGCCGTATTCGGCATGCATCGCCATCTGGGTGTGCAAATGATGCGCCAACAGGCCGCGCTCAGTATCGTAGAGCGCAACGCCGGTTTCGTCGCAAGATGATTCAATTCCTAATACCAACATGGTTTGAGGCCGTTTGAAAAAAATGATTAAAAACGATTCAGACGGCGTTTTCTCCGAAAACGGAAAAAGGCCGTCTGAAATAAAGTGCGGGATAAGCTGCTTACAATGTGCCGTAAGAATGCAGGCCGCTCAAGAACATATTCACGCCGATAAAGGCAAAGGCGGTAATGACCAGGCCGATAACCGCCCACCAAGCCAACACTTTGCCGCGCCAACCTGCTACCAGCCGCAAATGCAACCAGATAGCGTAATTCAGCCAAACGATGAATGCCCAAGTTTCTTTCGGGTCCCAGCTCCAATAGCGGCCCCACGCATCGGCTGCCCACAATGCGCCGAGAATGGTGGCAATAGTAAAGAACAAGAAACCGACGGCAATCGCTTTGTACATGACTTCTTCAATGACTTGCGAGTGCGGCAGCCATGATTTTTTGCCTGCATCTTCTTTTCTGAGTGCCAGCAGTTCGGCAATACCCAGCATGGCGGCGATACAGAATGCGCCGTAGCCGATAAAATTGGCCGGAACGTGGATTTTCATCCACCAAGACTGCAAAGCAGGAATCAGCGGCTGAATGGCATGCGCCTCGCGTGAAACGCTGTACCACAAGACAAATCCGACCACAATCGCCATAAAGCTGAAGACAAAGCCACCCAGTTTTTGTACGGCAAAACGGCCTTCGTAATAGAGGTACATCAGCGCCGTAATGACCAAGAACAAGATGAATACTTCGTAAAGGTTGGAAACCGGAATATGGCCGGCATCGGGACGCAGCAGATAGCTTTCATGCCAGCGTACCAG
>NZ_JBQCVF010000343.1:0-1398 GCF_051962515.1 Neisseria sp. P0009.S007
ATATAAATGATAATGAACCTATCGTTTTTGATGAAAAAAGCAAGATATATGAATGCTATTTAAATGAAGTTTTAGTAGCTTTTATCATATTGGAAGTTTGGGATTATGGAGATGGATATGAAATTATATTTGGTACATTGACAGATGATACAAACGTACACTTTACAGAAATACTAAGACAATTCCTTCAAAACGAGTACAAGGAAGATTTAAAGATTTTTGCACTTGTACAACATGATAATCCATATAAACAAACAGTATTTAAGATTTTAGAGAAGAACGAGTTTATCCAATCTACTTATAAACAAACAAAAGTGTATAAAGATTTAAGGGCGAACGGGCTTCGCGAAGATGAACCTGATGAATTCGTATATACCCCTGCTAATAATTGCGAGCCAACGTAGTAGCGTAGGTCGGATTCTTGAATCCGACATTTCGGTTAAAAGGGCTGTCGGATACGAGTATCCGACCTACTTTTTTCAGACGACCCACCATCCCCAAACCATCCACACCAACCAACACTCAAACCATGATTAAAACCGACAAAATCCGCAAACCGCAGCCTGCGCTGTTTTACATCATCGACTACCTTTGGAGTGGCTTTTCCGGTCTGAGCGTGGCGATGGTGGTGGTGGCGTTGTGGGCGTGGGGCAGCGCCGTGTTCGGTGAGTTTATGCTGCCTGCGCCGGTGGAGGTATTTCAAAAGTCTTTGGATTTATTGAAACATTTTCAGGAAAACGAAATCGGGATTTCACTGTGGCGGTCGGTGGTGGGGATTTCAGTTGCTTTGGTAGCAGGATTGGCAGCGGGGCTGGTGGCGGGCAGTTTTAAGACGGCGATGGCGTTGCTTAAGCCTGTGATTACGATTTTGTTGGCGATGCCGCCGATTATTTGGGTGGTGATGGCGTTGTTTTGGTTTGGGTTCGGCAATCCGAGCGTGTTGTTTACCATCATTGTGTTGGTTGCGCCGCTGACGTTTGCGAGTGCGGCGGTCGGAATGGCGAGCGTGAACAAGCAGCATGAGGAATTGTTTGACGCTTATAAATTAGGCCGTCTGAAAAAAATCCGTTATCTGTATATCCCGCATCTGACGGGCTATGTAATTTCCAGTGTCGGCGTGGCGGTGGCGATGGGGGTGAAGGTGGTGATTATGGCGGAACTCTTGGGCGCGAGCGAAGGCGTGGGCGCGCGGATTGCGGACGCGAGGGCAATGCTGGAGACTTCGACGGTGATGGCTTATGTGGTGTTGGTCATCGTGTTTGTGTCGCTGTTTGAATACCTGATTACCAAGCCTTTGGAAATTTTGTTTATGCCGTGGAGAAGATGATGCTCTGTCTTGAAAACGTGCGTTTTGAAATTCTCCGCGACCCCATCGTGCGCGATTTCAGTTTGAACCTG
>NZ_JBQCVF010000344.1:0-1397 GCF_051962515.1 Neisseria sp. P0009.S007
CTGGTACGCTGGCATGAAAGCTATCTGCTGCGTCCCGATGCCGGCCATATTCCGGTTTCCAACCTTTACGAAGTATTTATCTTGTTCTTGGTCATTACGGCACTGATGTACCTCTATTACGAAGGCCGTTTTGCCGTACAAAAACTGGGTGGCTTTGTCTTCAGCTTTATGGCAATTGTGGTCGGATTTGTCTTATGGTACAGCGTTTCACGCGAGGCTCATGCCATTCAGCCGCTGATTCCGGCTTTGCAGTCTTGGTGGATGAAAATCCACGTTCCGGCCAACTTTATCGGCTACGGCGCATTCTGTATCGCTGCCATGCTGGGTATTGCCGAACTGCTGGCGCTCAGAAAAGAAGATGCGGGCAAAAAATCATGGCTGCCGCACTCGCAAGTCATTGAAGAAGTTATGTACAAAGCGATTGCTGTCGGTTTCTTATTCTTCACGATTGCCACCATTCTCGGCGCATTGTGGGCAGCCTCTGCGTGGGGTCGCTATTGGAGCTGGGACCCGAAAGAAACTTGGGCATTCATCGTTTGGCTGAATTACGCTGTTTGGTTGCATTTGCGGCTGGTGGCAGGCTGGCGCGGCAGGGTGTTGGCTTGGTGGGCAGTCATCGGCCTGGTCATTACCGCCTTTGCCTTTATCGGCGTGAATATGTTCTTGAGCGGCCTGCATTCTTACGGCACTTTGTAAACCGCTTATTCCGCACTTTATTTCAGACGGCCTTTTTCCGTTTTCGGAGAAAACGCCGTCTGAATCGTTTTTAATCATTTTTTCAGACGGCCTCAAACCATGTTGGTATTAGGAATTGAATCATCTTGCGACGAAACCGGCGTTGCGCTCTACGATACCGAGCGCGGCCTGTTGGCGCATCATTTGCACACACAAATGGCGATGCACGCCGAATACGGCGGCGTTGTCCCCGAATTGGCCAGTCGCGACCATATCCGCCGTGTCGTGCCGTTGACGCAAGGTTGCTTGAAGGAAGCAGGCGTAGGCTATGCCGACATCGACGCGGTTGCCTTTACGCAAGGTCCGGGCTTGGGCGGCGCATTGCTGGCCGGTTCAGGCTTCGCCAACGCCTTGGCATTTGCCATCGGTAAGCCCGTTATCCCTGTCCACCATCTTGAAGGCCATTTGCTCTCGCCTTTGTTGGCAGACGACAAGCCTGAATTTCCATTTGTCGCTTTGCTGGTGTCGGGCGGACATACGCAATTTATGGCTGTACGCGGTATCGGCGATTACACCTTGTTGGGCGAAAGCGTGGACGATGCGGCAGGCGAGGCGTTCGACAAAACGGCCAAGCTGTTGGGTTTACCTTATCCCGGCGGTGCCAAATTATCCGAGCTGGCCAAACTCGGCACGCCTGATGCCTTCACATTCCCACGTCCTAT
>NZ_JBQCVF010000345.1:0-1396 GCF_051962515.1 Neisseria sp. P0009.S007
AGCTGGGTTTGAACGTTGACAACATCGAGCCCTATGGTCATTACAAAGCCAAAATCAATCCTGCCGAGGCATTCAAGCTGCCGCAAAAACAAGGCCGTCTGATTTTGGTGACCGCCATTAATCCGACTCCTGCGGGTGAGGGTAAAACCACTGTAACTATCGGTTTGGCGGACGCATTGCGCCATATCGGCAAAGACTCGGTTATTGCTCTGCGCGAGCCTTCTTTGGGTCCGGTGTTTGGTGTTAAAGGCGGTGCGGCAGGCGGCGGCTATGCCCAAGTTTTGCCGATGGAAGACATCAACCTGCACTTTACCGGCGACTTCCACGCCATCGGTGCGGCGAATAACCTGCTCGCCGCCATGCTCGATAACCATATCTATCAAGGCAATGAGTTGAACATCGATCCGAAACGCGTGCTGTGGCGTCGCGTGGTCGATATGAACGACCGCCAGTTACGCAACATCATCGATGGTATGGGCAAACCTGTTGACGGCGTGATGCGTCCCGATGGTTTTGACATTACCGTTGCCTCTGAAGTGATGGCGGTATTCTGTCTTGCCAAAGACATCAGCGATTTGAAAGAGCGTTTGGGTAACATCCTTGTTGCCTACGCCAAAGACGGCAGCCCTGTTTATGCCAAAGATTTGAAAGCGAATGGCGCGATGGCGGCATTGCTCAAAGATGCGATTAAGCCTAACTTGGTGCAAACCATCGAAGGTACTCCGGCCTTTGTACACGGCGGCCCGTTTGCCAACATCGCCCACGGCTGTAACTCTGTAACGGCCACCCGTTTGGCGAAACACCTTGCCGATTATGCCGTAACCGAAGCAGGCTTCGGCGCGGATTTGGGTGCGGAAAAATTCTGCGACATCAAATGCCGTCTGGCAGATTTGAAACCTGATGCGGCTGTTGTCGTGGCCACTGTCCGCGCTTTGAAATACAACGGCGGCGTGGAGCGTGCCAACCTCGGCGAAGAAAACCTCGAAGCCTTGGCAAAAGGTCTGCCTAATCTGCTGAAACACATTTCCAACCTGAAAAACGTATTCGGCCTGCCTGTGGTGGTTGCCATCAATCGCTTTGTGTCCGACTCAGATGCCGAGTTGGCCATGATTGAAAAAGCCTGCGCGGAACACGGCGTTGAAGTTTCCCTGACTGAAGTATGGGGCAAAGGCGGCGCGGGTGGTGCAGACTTGGCTCACAAAGTTGTCAATGCCATCGAAAACCAACCGAACAACTTCAATTTCTCCTACGATGTTGAGCTGAGCATTAAAGACAAAATCCGTGCGATTGCCCAAAAAGTGTACGGCGCGGAAGATGTTGATTTCAGCGCGGAAGCGTCTGCCGAAATCGCTTCACTGGAAAAACTGGGCTTGGACAAAATGCCGATCTGCATGGC
>NZ_JBQCVF010000346.1:0-1395 GCF_051962515.1 Neisseria sp. P0009.S007
AAACCGGCAAGCCCGAAGGCCTGAAAGTATTCGGCGACTGGCCGACCATTTACGAAGGCTTGTCTTCATTGCCAAGCATCGCGCAGGAAAAATGGTTTGCATTCGACCATTATTATTCCGACAATTCCTTCGCCGAAGCACTCAACACCGTGTTCGCCAAACCGGTTAAAAAACTGCTCGATGTCGGCGGCAACACCGGCCGCTGGGCGGAGCAATGTGTCAACCACAATGCCGAAGTCGAAGTAACCATCATGGATCTGCCGCAACAAATCGGCTTGATGCGTGAGGCGACCAAAGGCAAAAACGGCGCGGACCGTATCCACGCCCATCCGGCCAACCTGCTTGATCCTGAAATTCCGTTCCCAACCGGTTTTGACGCAATTTGGATGAGCCAATTCCTAGACTGTTTCACCGAGGAACAAGCCACCAGCATTCTTCAACGCGCTGCTGCGTCTATGAGCGAAAACACCAGCCTCTACATCATGGAGCCTTTCTGGGACAGACAACGCTACGAAACCGCCGCCTACTGCCTGACCATGACCAGCCTGTATTTCACTGCCATGGCCAACGGCAACAGCAAAATCTTCCACTCTGAAGACCTAATCCGTTGCGTCGAAAAAGCCGGATTGAAAGTAGCGGAAGTTTCAGACGGCATCGGCCGCGGCCACAGCATCTTGCGCTGCGTTAAAGCCGTCTGAACATCATCTTTTAAACCCTAAAAATAAAACGACCCCAACAGCCATTTCGGCTATCGGGGTCGGTTTGTTTTTAGGTATCAGCCTTAATGCATCAACCGCGCAACGTCCATACTGCGCACACTAACGCAATCGCTACCAACAAAGCGGCAAACAGTTGCCCCATTCCGGCCAACTTAGGCTGCCGGGCATCAATGATTTTAAAGCCGTTAATCATCGGCGTAATCAAATCCTGTTTTTTCACAAAGCGATACAGCAAAACGGCCGCGATATGTACGCCTGCCAAAACAGCTAACACATTAAAGAAATTGACATGGATTTTTCGCGCCAGCGTACCGGCGTGTTCGCTGACCAAATGATTCAAAAAGCCGGAATTGGTAAACGTATTTTCATCGGCAGCAAATAAGCCTGTGGCCGTCTGAAAAACCAAGGCAGCCAATAAAGCGATGACCATCAGCGCGCCCAAAGGATTGTGGCCGACCAATTCGTCTTCAGACATTTGGCCTTGCGTGTAGCGGCAGATTTCGGGAAACGGACGCACAAATCGGCTGAATTTTGCCGTATCGCTACCCCAAATCCCCCAGCACAAGCGGAAAACCACCAATGCCAGCATCAACAAGCCGCCGCGCAAGTGCCATACCAGCATATCGCCGCCTTGGGTTGCGCTGTACCACATGAATCCTATTAATAACACCAAGAG
>NZ_JBQCVF010000347.1:0-1394 GCF_051962515.1 Neisseria sp. P0009.S007
CGTGAAGATTTGCAGCCGGTGTTTTCGTTCAAAATCCGCGGTGCGTACAACAAAATGGCGAAGCTGCCGAAAGAAGCCTTGGATTGCGGCGTGATTGCAGCAAGCGCGGGCAACCATGCGCAGGGTGTGGCTTTATCGGCGCAATATTTGGGTTGCCGCGCCGTCATCGTGATGCCGGAAACTACGCCGAAAATCAAAATTGATGCAGTAAAGAGCCGTGGCGGTGAAGTGGTATTGAAAGGCGTTTCTTACAACGACGCCTATGATTATGCGATGGAGTTGGCAGAAAAGGAAAAACTGACCTATATCGCGCCATTTGATGATCCTGATGTGATTGCAGGTCAGGGCACTGTCGGCATGGAAATCCTCCGCCAGCACCGCAATATCAATGCGATTTTTGTGCCGATTGGCGGCGGCGGTTTGGCAGCAGGCGTAGCGGCGTTCATCAAACAGGTTTGCCCTCAAATTAAAGTCATTGGCGTGCAAACCGATGATTCTTGCTGTATGAAGCAATCGGTTGAGGCTGGGGAAATCGTACATTTGAAAGATGTCGGTCTGTTTTCAGACGGCACAGCGGTTAAAGTAGTGGGCGAGGAAACTTTCCGCCTGTGTAAAGAGCTGTTGGACGAGATTATTACGGTCAATACGGATATGTTGTGCGGCGCGATTAAAGATATTTTTGACGATACGCGCAGCATTACCGAGCCTGCGGGTGCATTGGCCCTTGCCGGCTTGAAGGCTTATGTTGCTAAAAACAATATTCAAGGTCAAAACCTAGTTGCCGTCACCAGTGGCGCCAACATGAACTTCCACCGCCTGCGCCATGTTTCAGAACGCAGTGAGCTGGGCGAGGGCAACGAAGGTATTTTCGCCGTTACCATTCCTGAAGAAAAAGGAAGCTTTCTCAAGTTTATCAATGTCTTGGGTAGTCGGAACATTACCGAGTTCAACTACCGCTACGGCAACGACAACAATGCTCATATTTTTGTCGGCCTGCAAACTGCCGGTGCGCAAGACTTGGCCGTCATCAGCAAACAACTGGCTGACGCAGGTTTGCCCAATGTCGACCTGACCAATGACGAAATCGCCAAAATCCATATCCGTTACATGGTCGGCGGACGGACGGAAAAAGTATCCAGCGAACGCTTGGTCAGCTTTGAATTCCCTGAGCGCCCCGGCGCATTGTCCCGTTTCTTGAACCATATGCGCGCCGAATGGAATATTACCTTGTTCCATTATCGCAATCATGGTGCGGACTACGGCCGTATTTTAGTCGGTATCGATGTACCTGAAAGCGACAATGAAGCCTTTACCGATTTCTTGGAGAGCTTGGGTTATGTTTATAAAGAAGAAACCGATAATCCGGCTTATAAACTTTTCTTGGCTTAATCAGT
>NZ_JBQCVF010000348.1:0-1385 GCF_051962515.1 Neisseria sp. P0009.S007
ACTTCCGACGAGTGGATTACCACGCGTACAGGTATCAAATTTCGCCATATTGCAGACGACAGCGAAAAAACCAGCGACTTGGCCGCCGAGTCAGCACGCCGCGCCTTGGCAGATGCCGATTTGCAGGCTGACGATATCGATCTGATTATCGTCGCCACAGCCACTCCCGATATGCAGTTCCCTTCTACGGCAACCATCGTGCAGCAAAAATTAGGCATAACCAACGGCTGCCCTGCCTTTGACGTCCAAGCCGTGTGCGCCGGTTTTATGTATGCCATGACCACTGCCAATGCCTATATCAAAAGCGACATGGCGAAAAACGCTTTGGTGATCGGCGCGGAAACCTTCAGCCGCATCGTCGATTGGAACGACCGCACCACCTGCGTCCTCTTTGGTGACGGTGCTGGTGCGGTTGTCTTAAGCGCATCTGACGAACCGGGCATCATCCACAGCAAACTCAAAGCCGACGGCAACTACCTCAACCTTTTGAACGTCCCCGGACAAATCGCCAACGGCCAAATTTGCGGTTCGCCCTACATCAGCATGGACGGTCCCGGCGTATTCAAGTTTGCCGTCAAAATGCTGTCCAAAATCGCAGATGACGTTATCGAAGAAGCCGGTTACACCACCGATCAAATCGATTGGCTTGTGCCGCACCAAGCTAATAAGCGCATTATCGACTCTACCGCCAAACACTTGGGCTTGAGCATGGATAAAGTGATCTTAACCGTCCAAGACCACGGCAACACTTCCGCAGCCTCCATTCCACTGGCACTGGATGTCGGTATTAAAAACGGCCAAATCAAACGCGGACAAAACCTCTTGCTCGAAGGTATCGGCGGCGGTTTTGCCTGGGGTGCAGTTTTGGTGAAATACTAACGATTGGGCCGTCTGAACATCCCTTTCAGACGGCCTATTCTGCTAAAACCCATGAAATCCCTAACGTTTGCATTCTGCATCAGCAGCCTGTTTTTAAGCATAACGGCTGTAATATTGCCCAAACTGGCAATCGCCTATCTCGCACTGAGTGCATACGTTTTCCTGCTTTACTACCGAGACAAACAGCGCGCACGCAACCACGGCAGGCGCATACCCGAAGCAAAATTGCATCTGCTCAACCTGCTTGGTGGCTGGCCGGGCGGTTATTGCGGCAGCCTCGCATTCAGGCACAAAACCAGCAAACTCAGTTTTGTCCGCACCTTCCGGCTGACCACCGTAACCAATACTGTCGCCACCCTCCTTCTGCTGGCAGATACCCTCAAACATTCAAACCAATAAGGAATTACCATGTCTTTCGCATTCTTCTTCCCCGGACAAGGCTCACAAAGCCTAGGCATGATGAACGGCTTTGCCGAGCAAGCCATCGTTAAAGCCACATTTGACGA
>NZ_JBQCVF010000349.1:0-1383 GCF_051962515.1 Neisseria sp. P0009.S007
ATCAACATACCTATAACTACCAATCTCGAAATTGTCTTAGATTATCTTGAATATCTAAGTTTCAAAGAAATAGCTGACTACGAATATGGAAAAATTGTGCAATAAGCAAATCTCAAATATACACATTTCGCTAAATTCAATGCCTTAAGGCAAGAGCTTCTGAAATACATTTTCAAACGACCTTAGTCCCGACGCAGGGTGGTCAATTGTGCTACCCACGCAGCCCCCTAGGGCTACCTGAAAAAGTGTAGACTGCTTTTCAATGCCACAAAACAGTTCAAAAGTAGCCTGCACATTCAAAGGCGCGCATACAAAGCAAGCCGTAGTCTCCATGAAACCTCCAATCCCGACGTAGGGTGCGTGCGGTACGCACACGGTTTCCGCTTTTCAGACGGCCTCGAAAACCAAACCCGTTTCGTTTGGGACGGCAGCCACCTCTTGCAGGAAGTCCACCCGGACGTCAGATATACCTATCTCTACACCGATCTCGACAGCTACGAACCTTTGGCACAGGTACGCAATTGGACAACCGCAGACGGCGAAAACCTACTACTTCCACTGCGACCAAATCGGTATCCCGAGAGAGATGACCGATAAGGACGGCAATCTGGTTTGGTTTGGTGACTATACCGGCTGGGGTCGTCTGAAAGAGGAAACCAAGAAAGCAGTAGCCCGCATGAAACCTCCAATACCGACGTAGGGTGTGTGCGGTACGCACGCACGCGGTTTCTATTTTTCAGACAACCTCAATCCTTTTTCGAGGTCGTCTGACCACCCATACCGACGGCGAAGGCCATACCACTTCCTACGAATACGGCCAGGATGGCCTGCCGACCTGGCGCACCAATGCGCTGGGCTATACCTTCGGCTACCATTACGACAAAGCCCACTGCCTAGTCGGCCTCACCAATGAAAACGGTGCGCGCTACCGCTCGGCTTCGACCATAAACTGACCGGCTACCGCTACAACGCCGGCAACGAACTGGTCGAGCAGCGCGAATTCGGCGACGACGCCTCCCTCGCTGCCAAACTGATGGCGCAGCTGGGCGGACAGCCCGTCCCCAAAAAAGACGCCGCCCCGCTTTCAGACGACCTCGACGGCCAAACCCCGCTGCGGATTACCGAGTTCAAACGCGACGTATTGGGACGCTTAATCCATACCCTCGCCCGCAACAACGACAAGTTTCAGGAAACCGTTTACCAATACGACCCGGACGGCAACCTCGTCCGTGCCGCCAACAGCCACAGCATTACCTGCTTCGACTACAACGGCAACGGCCAAATCATTGGCCAGCACCAATGGAGGGTACCGACTAAGGAAGAGAACGCCCGAAACGGATTGCCCGAAACCGACTGGCGCGATGCGCAGTACGACATGCTGTA
>NZ_JBQCVF010000350.1:0-1381 GCF_051962515.1 Neisseria sp. P0009.S007
ATGAACAAAGTGTGCCACGCGGTATATCAAACGCCATTTACCACCTCTGTTTTGGCCAACTCCTGCCATTTGGCTTCAGGAAACTCATCTTTCAGACGGCCTTTAAGATATTCCAAGGTATCGCCGGCAACGGTTTCATCTTTGCTGTCGTGAATATGGTTGAAAATCAGGCTGTGCAACTGGATGCTGTATTGTTTGAGTGCGGCGAAGCTGAGCAGGGTATGGTTGATACTACCGAGCCGTCCGCTGGTAACGAGGATGACGGGATAAGCCTGTTGCTTAATATAATCAATGGTCAACAAATCTTCCGTCAACGGAACCATCAATCCGCCCGCACCTTCGACCAAGACGATTTCGTATTGCGCCGCCAATTCTTGCGTGGCGGTACGGATTTTCTCCAAGTCCAAAGTCCTGCCGTCCAGACGGGCGGCGAGATGAGGCGAAGCGGGATAGCTGAAGATTTCAGGCATGGTCAGCCCTTGTTTGTCGGCCTCCTGCATGGGTATGCCCATGATTTTGCGGTGGACAGCGATGTCGTTGGCGATGTCTTGGCAACCGGTTTGCACAGGCTTTTGCGTAATCACGCTTTTGCCCTGCTGCAACAATTGTTTTGCCAATACGCCGGTGGCGACGGTTTTGCCGATGTCCGTATCAATGCCGCTGACGAAGTAAACGCCTTTCATTTGTTGTGTTCCTTCAAAATGTGTACGGTTTTATCGGCAAGTTCGGTCAAGAGGCCATCTGAAATAATATACGGCGGCATCAAATACACCAGCCTGCCGAAGGGGCGCACCCAAATCCCCTGCGCCACGCAATCCGCTTGAAAACGCGCCATATCCACGCCTTTTTCCAGCTCAATCACTCCGATGGCACCCAAAACGCGCACATCTTTCACGCCGCGAATATCCCATGCAGCTTTCAGACGACCTTTCAGGATGCTTTCGATGCGGCGGATATTTGCCTGCCAATCTTGGGACAAAAGCAACTTGACCGAAGCGCAGGCAACGGCACACGCCAGCGGGTTCGCCATAAACGTCGGTCCGTGCATGAACACGCCCGCTTCGCCGCGCGAAATCGTTTCGGTGACTTTTTGCGAAGTGATTGCCGCCGCCAACGTCATATAGCCGCCGCTCAAACCCTTGCCGATACACATAATATCCGGTACGACGTCCGCGTGTTCGCAGGCAAACATCTTGCCCGTGCGCCCGAATCCGGTGGCAATTTCGTCAAAAATCAACACGATATCAAATTCGTCGCACAAATTGCGCAATCCGCGAAGATACTGCGGATGATAAAAATACATACCGCCCGCGCCCTGCACGACCGGCTCTAAAATAAAGGCGGCGATATCCGCATGATGCGCTTCAAACAAGGCGCGGAC
>NZ_JBQCVF010000351.1:0-1380 GCF_051962515.1 Neisseria sp. P0009.S007
ACATCCATGCCGCGTTTGGCAACATTACCGATAACGTAAATATCGGCTTTAAATTCGTCCAATTGAGCGGCATCAAAGCCTTCGTGTACGTCAATGCCCAAGGCTTCGAGCTGGGTACTCATCGGCGGATACATCTTGGCGTCGCAACCGCTGACTTTAAAACCTGCTTCTTTGGCAATAGCCGCTACGCCGCCCATAAATGTACCGCCGATACCGATAATGTGGATGTGTTTCATGATAAGACCGTTTTGGGAATGAATTAATTTTAAAGCCGTCATTATAACGGAGTTTGGATAAAGAAAGGGGTCGTCTGAAAAGTTAGGCAACAATAAGAATAGGAAAAAAACACGAGGAATTTGATTTTAAAAGGAGGGCATTGAGGTTTTGCAAGTATGGGATTGGGTAAGCACTACTTTGGAAAGAGTTATTTGATACGGTAAAGTCGTTCATGAAGGTCAAGGGAAGCATTGCCTTGAATTCCTCCATACTTGATGGCGTGAGGTTTTCGGTAACTGGTTTATTTGGATAGACTTTAGAAAATGGATGGTTGTTGTTATTAAAATAATGCCGTCTGAGAAATAAGTCTTGATTAAAACAAGTCATGACTTTTTTCAGACGGCATTTGTATCCTGTGTTTTGCGATTTCTATTAAAGTGCTGCTTCTGAGCGTTCTCCGGTACGGATACGGATGGCTTCTTCAACCGGATAAATGAAGATTTTACCGTCCCCGATTTTGCCGGAATGCGCGGTTTCCAAGATGGCATCAACAGCTTGATCGACTTTGTCGTCAGCCAATACCAATTCGATTTTTATTTTGGGCAGGAAATCAACCGCGTATTCCGCGCCGCGATAAATTTCCGTATGGCCTTTTTGGCGGCCGAAACCTTTGACTTCGCTGACAGTCATGCCGGTAATGCCGATTTCAGTCAGGGTTTCGCGTACATCGTCAAGTTTGAAAGGTTTGATAATAGCTTCGATTTTTTTCATATTGAGTCTCCTTATTTGCGAAAAGGCCGTCTGAAACATTCAGACGGCCTTTGTTCCATCAAGTTCGTTCAAATTTTAGTTGAGTGAACTTATTTCTTTTTCTGAGCAGGCAGGTCGGTACATACGCCCAATGCCACTTCCGCAGCCATACCGATGGATTCGCCCAGGGTTGGGTGTGGGTGGATGGTTTTACCGATATCGGCTGCATCACAGCCCATTTCGATGGCCAAGCAGACTTCGCCGATCATATCGCCGCCGTTAGGGCCAACGATACCGCCACCGATGATGCGGCCGGTTTCAGCATCAAAAATCAGCTTAGTGAAACCATTGTCGCAACCGTTGGCAATCGCACGGCCGGAAGCAGCCCATGGGAAGTTGGCTTTGGTAATTTTG
>NZ_JBQCVF010000352.1:0-1379 GCF_051962515.1 Neisseria sp. P0009.S007
TCCGAAACATTGTATTGAATTCTGAGCGGCGTACCTTGCAGATTGAAGGCTTTGCGGAACGTTTGGGTCAAATAGCGCGTATAGCTGTCAGAAATGGCGTGTAGCGAATTACCGTGTACCACAATCACCGGCGGATTCATGCCGCCTTGGTGGGCATAACGCATTTTCGGACGCACCAAGCCAGCACGCGGCGGCTGTTGACGCTCGATCGCGCTTTGCAATACGCGCGTGATTTTCGGCGTCGGCATCTTAATCATTGCCGCGTTGTAGGCAGCCTGAATGCTTTCAAACAAACCGTCTATACCGCGCTCTTTCAATGCAGAAATAAAGTGGAACTTAGCAAAATCAAGGAAATACAGTTTGCGGTTGATATCGCGTTTCACTTGCTCACGGCGCTCTTCGCTGATGCCGTCCCATTTATTGACCGCTACGACCAAGGCACGGCCTGCTTCCAAAGCAAAACCTGCAATCGTCGCATCTTGGTCGGCGATATCTTGTTGCGCATCCAATACCAAAACTGCAACGTTTGCCGCTTCAACCGCCTGCATGGCTTTGATAACGGAGAACTTTTCCACCGCTTCATCCACTTTGCCACGACGGCGCACACCTGCAGTATCGATGATGGTAAACGGTTTGCCTTCACGTTCAAAATCAATATGGATACTGTCGCGCGTCGTGCCTGCCATATCGAAGGCAATCACGCGCTCTTCGCCGAGAATGGCGTTTACCAAGGTCGATTTACCGACATTTGGACGGCCGATTACAGCAAAAACAGGATGTTTCGCTTCTTCCTCTTCCTTTTCAGGCTCAGGGAAGGTTTCCAAAATATCTTCAATCAAATAATACACGCCATCGCCGTGCGCACCTGAGATAACATAAGGGTCGCCCAAGGCAAGTTCGTAGAACTCGGCTGCAAGTACAGCCCTATTGCCACCCTCGCCTTTATTCACGGCCAAATAAACGGGGCGTGGGCTTTGGCGCAAACGGTCGGCAATGATTTTGTCTTGCGGCGTCAAACCGGTGCGGCCGTCCACCAAAAACACAACCGCATCGGCTTCATCGACAGCCTGCAAGGTTTGTTTTGCCATTTCGTGCAAAATGCCGCTATCGACAACCGGCTCAAAACCGCCGGTATCGATGACCAAATAAGGTTTGCTGCCGACTTTGCCATGACCGTAATGGCGGTCACGCGTCAGGCCGGGCAAGTCATGCACGAGCGCGTCTTTGGTGAGCGTCAAACGGTTGAATAAAGTAGATTTGCCGACATTGGGGCGGCCGACAAGCGCGATGGTTGGTTTCATAATTGAGTCTTTCTGTGTCAAGTGCCGCCTAAAAACGGGAGCGGAACACAAGCAGGTGTTTTAAAAACACGGTTGATA
>NZ_JBQCVF010000353.1:0-1379 GCF_051962515.1 Neisseria sp. P0009.S007
TCCGAAACATTGTATTGAATTCTGAGCGGCGTACCTTGCAGATTGAAGGCTTTGCGGAACGTTTGGGTCAAATAGCGTGTATAGCTGTCAGAAATGGCGTGCAGCGAATTGCCGTGTACCACAATCACCGGCGGATTCATGCCACCTTGGTGAGCATAACGCATTTTCGGACGCACCAAGCCAGCACGCGGCGGCTGTTGACGCTCGATAGCGCTTTGCAATACACGCGTGATCTTCGGTGTCGGCATCTTAATCATCGCCGCATTGTAGGCAGCCTGAATGCTTTCAAACAAACCGTCTATACCGCGCTCTTTCAACGCAGAAATAAAGTGGAACTTAGCAAAATCAAGGAAATACAGTTTGCGGTTGATATCGCGTTTCACTTGCTCGCGGCGCTCTTCGCTGATGCCGTCCCATTTATTGACCGCCACCACCAAGGCACGGCCTGCTTCCAAAGCGAAACCTGCAATCGTCGCATCTTGGTCGGCAATATCTTGTTGCGCGTCCAATACCAAAACAGCAACATTTGCCGCTTCAACCGCCTGCATGGCTTTGATAACGGAGAATTTTTCCACCGCTTCATCCACTTTGCCGCGACGGCGCACACCTGCGGTATCGATGATGGTAAACGGTTTGCCTTCGCGCTCGAAATCAATGTGGATGCTGTCGCGCGTCGTACCTGCCATATCGAAGGCAATCACACGCTCTTCGCCGAGAATGGCGTTAACCAGCGTAGATTTGCCGACGTTCGGACGACCGATAACGGCAAAAACAGGATGTTTCGCTTCTTCCTCTTCCTTTTCAGGCTCAGGGAAGGTTTCCAAAATATCTTCAATCAGATAATACACACCATCGCCGTGTGCACCTGAAATAACATAAGGGTCGCCCAAAGCAAGTTCGTAGAACTCGGCGGCAAGCACGGCTCTGTTGCCCCCCTCACCTTTATTCACGGCCAAATAAACAGGGCGCGGACTTTGGCGCAAACGGTCGGCAATGATTTTATCTTGAGGTGTCAAACCGGTACGGCCGTCCACCAAAAACACAACTGCATCGGCTTCATCGACAGCCTGCAAGGTTTGTTTTGCCATTTCGTGCAAAATGCCACTGTCCACAACTGGCTCAAAACCGCCGGTATCGATGACCAAATAAGGTTTGCTGCCGACTTTGCCATGACCGTAATGTCGGTCTCGGGTCAGGCCTGGCAAGTCATGTACGAGCGCGTCTTTGGTGCGCGTCAAACGGTTGAATAAAGTAGATTTGCCGACATTGGGACGGCCGACAAGTGCGATGGTTGGTTTCATGATTGAGTCTTTCTGTGTCAAGTGCCGCCTAAAAACGGGAGCGGAACACAAGCAGGTGTTTTAAAAACACGGTTGATA
>NZ_JBQCVF010000354.1:0-1372 GCF_051962515.1 Neisseria sp. P0009.S007
GTCGAAACCGCTTTCTGCAATCAATCGGTCGAGGACGTCGTAGGCAAAGCGGTAGCGCGCACCGTTTTCATTGGTGATGGCTAACCGACTATTTTCCCAAGCATACCTTCGTCAGTATTTTTTGGATAAAAATCATAGAGAAGGTCGTCTGAGAATTGATTTTAGACGACCTTGATGTTTTGTTGGGGCTCGATCCAACCTATGGTCTAAAAAAGGTCTTAAAGAGGCTTGTTACCTTTAAATATATTAAATCTTGATAGATTAGCTCCTTTTGATTGAATATGTTTTATAGCTAATTCAAGTTCATTAAATTCATTAAATTCTTCTATCTCATAATCTTCAGCCTGATCCAATTTATTTTTTGGTACCGTATAGTAATATGTGCTATAAGTTCCATTATTTTTCTTAATAGCAAATACTTGATAAACAACATCTCCATCAATTTCAATAAGTTCATCATATCCTTTTGTTTGTAAATTAGTTAAATTTAACATATCTATTTTCCTATAATATCAATACGCACTTGTTTCCCATCCGGACGTCTAATATTTATATGCGGGTACTTTCCATGTCCTGTTCCTTGTGGATCATCATGTCCTTTACAACGTCCTGTTGCTTTATCCATAGCATAATCTTTATGGTAATGTACTTTTCCATCAGCCTTTTTGAAAGCAATTCTTTTATTTAACCTTCGTGCGTCACTGGCATCTTCTGGGCCGATGCCTCTCACTTTTTGAGCATCTGGAAATGCTGCTTTTAATAACGCATCTGCATCGGCCTTGCTTTTTACTGATACAACAGTACCATTGCCTCCTGTTTGTAATGCTTTTATATCTCCTGCTTTTGGTGCAAGCCCTAAAGGATCAATCCACTCTATGGCATTTGGCATAAGTGTATACAGGTTATCTCCACCTTCCAACCCAATCGGATCCTGATTCACAAACCGACCTACATTAGGCTCATAATACCTGAAGAAGTTGTAATGCAACCCCGTCTCACGGTCGCAATACTGGTTTTGCAGGCGGAAGGGTTGGTGAGCAATGCCGGATATGTTGGTTTCACTCTTCAGTTTGCCCCAGCCGTAATAATCGCCGAACCAAACCAGGTTGCCGTCTTTATCGGTCATTTCTCTTGGAATGCCGATTTGGTCGCAGTGGAAGTAGAGAATTTGTTGGCGGCTTTCGCCCTCGGTATTGGTGTGGTTGTGTTCCTGTGCCAAAGGTTCGTAGCTGTCGGGATCGGTGTAGAGATAGGTATACCTGCCGTCCTGCAAGAGGTGGCTGCCGTCCCAAACAAATCCGGTTTCCTCTTTCAGGCCGTCTGAAACTTCTTCGTTTTTCAGACGGCCTTTGCCTATCCTTCTGCCCAAGGC
>NZ_JBQCVF010000355.1:0-1371 GCF_051962515.1 Neisseria sp. P0009.S007
AGGGTTGCCATTAATTTTTTCATGTTTTGCTCCTTGTGTTTGCCAAATGGCTGGGATATACAGCCTTCATCTTACAATCAAAGGCCGTCTGAAAACTTTGATATAGATTAATTAATACTATCTAATCCTAACGAATTACCATATTACCACATTTTTAAGCAGTTAATGCAACAATCCAAACAATAAATAACATTAACAAAGCCATCAGTTGTGCGGCCGAACCGGCATCTTTGGCACGCTTGGCAAGCTCGTGTTTTTCAGTAGAAGTATGATCAACAGCTGCTTCGACGGCGGTATTAAACAATTCGGTAATCAATGAAATAAACGATGCAACAATGAGCACCATTTTGATGGCCGGTCCGAAATCAAGGAACAACGCCAAGACAATTAAAATCAGGTTCAACCAAAAAACTTGGCGAAATGCGCTTTCATAACGATACGCGGCAGCCAGTCCGTCTTTGGAATAACCAAACGCATTGATAATGCGCTTGATGCCGTTTTTGCCTTTTTTCTCGGAAGCGTAGGAAGATGGTTTCATCATATACTCAACATTAGAATGCCGTCTGAAAAAGAAACGGTCGGGGCAATTTTCAGACGGCCTTTGGATTTATTGTTTTGCCCAAGATACCACGGCATCTGCAAACATGGCGGCAACGTCGAAATCTTTTTGCTTCATGATTTCTTGGAAGCCGGTCGGGCTGGTTACATTGACTTCGGTCAGGTTGCTGCCAATGACATCCAAACCGGCAAGCAAAATACCGCGCCGCTTCAATTCAGGTGCAAGGGTTTCTGCAATTTCACGGTCGCGTTCGCTCAACTCCTGTGCCACGCCGCGGCCGCCGGCAGCCAAGTTGCCGCGCGTTTCGCCGTTTTGCGGAATACGCGCCAAAGCATACGGAACAACTTCCCCACCGATAATCAGAATGCGCTTGTCGCCATGTACGATTTCAGGAATATAACGTTGCGCCATGATGGTGCGTGAATCAAGCTGCATCAGGGTTTCCAAAATACTGCCGATATTGGGGTCGGATTCGGTCAGGCGGAAAATGCCCATACCGCCCATGCCGTCCAACGGTTTGATGATGATGTCGCCGTGTTTTTTCAAAAAGGCACGGACATCGGCGGAACGTGTGGTAACCAAAGTCGGCGCGGTAAACTGGCTGAAGTTCAAAATCGCCAATTTCTCATTGAAATCACGCATTGCTTGTCCGCTGTTAAATACTTTTGCACCCTGCTGCTGTGCCAAAGTTAAAAACTGGGTTGCATACAGATATTGCATATCAAACGGCGGATCAGTGCGCATAATGACCGCATCGAAGTCTTTCAAGGCCGTCTGAACTTTTGCCTCTGATTTAAACCATTCGTGATCGT
>NZ_JBQCVF010000356.1:0-1369 GCF_051962515.1 Neisseria sp. P0009.S007
TGCGCGATGCTGGGTTTGTCGTGCATCGTCCTGCCGCACCGCGAACGCGGTTTCGGCGGCGTGATTCAAACGATGGCGGCACGCGGCGGCAAGATGATCGGCGGCGCGCTGGTATTGTGGCTGTATCAGGAATACGGACAGACGGCGGCGGCCGGCTTTATGCTGGCGTTCAGCCTGCTGATGCTGCTGCAACTCTTGTACTACCGCGAGCCGGAAAGTCCGACTGCGCAAGGCAGTTGGACGGCGTTGGCAGCACGGCTGGTTTCTTTTTGGCAGCAACCTGAAACAGGCTGGCTGTGGCTGGTTTTGCTGTTTGCCGTTGCCGCACCGTATGCGTTTATGGCGGCAACTTTTGTGCCCAGGCTGGCGGATTTGGGCTTCAACCCGAAGCAGACGGGCGGGATTCTGGCGGTGGGCATTCCTGTTGCCTGCCTGATTGTGACTCCGCTGTCGGGCTGGTTTTCGCGCAATTATCCACGCCGCAAACTCGTTTTCCTACTCTACGCGCTGCAACTGCCGCTTTTGGCGTCCATGACCGCCATCGACGCGCTCGCCCGCATCCACCCTTGGCTGCCGCCCGTTCAAATCATTGCCCTAAGCCTGAGCTACACGCTGCTGTTGCCGGTGATACTGGCGTTGGTGATGGACAAATCCAACCGTGCCACCGCCGCACTCGACAGCAGCCTGCAATTTTCCGTGGTTCTGCTCGGCAGTTACGCGGCCGGTTTCGTCGCCCTGCAGCTGGCAAAGGCTATTGGTTATACTAATGCGTATTGGGTTGCAGTGTACTTAGCCGTATTGGTAGGCCTGCTTTTATATTTGAATAGAAATTTATTCAATCATTCAGAGCGTGATTCACAATAATTCGCTCAAATATTTATCCATCGATTTTAATTGAGCGCTCCTCTGGATAATTTTTCATTTTATTGCACAATCTCTCATGAAAATATAACAAAACGTGCCCATAATACTGCCATTATTACACTCTTAAATTCAAAAGGAACCTCATGACTGCTGTTCTCATCGTTCTCGGCTTGATCGCCATTGTTGTCGGTATTTTAGGCACTATTTATCCTGCCTTGCCCGGATTGGGTTTGATGTTTGGTGGTGCATGGCTGTTGGGTTATGCCGGCGATTATCAAGTGTTTGGCTCGGGTACGCTGACCTTTTTGGCTATCGTTGCCGTATTCGGTACTGCAATGGACTATGTGGCGGGCGCATTGGGTGCAAAATATACCGGCGCAAGCAAAACCGCAGTTTGGGGTGCATTTATCGGCGGCATCGTCGGCGCATTCTTTTCCATTCCCGGCTTGTTGCTCGGCCCGTTGACCGGTGCGGCCATCGGCGAATTTATGGCACGCAAAGACAC
>NZ_JBQCVF010000357.1:0-1368 GCF_051962515.1 Neisseria sp. P0009.S007
TTTAATGGCTCGGATTAGGACGTCTTCCGAGTGGTTTTGATTATACGCTAATAATAACTATTATCAATAGCAAAATTGAAAAAATAATGGTTTTTGTTGTAATGCTTTGTTTTGTATGGAAATTAAATTGTGGCATTGGCTTTGCCGTGATTGAAAAGGCCGTCTGAACGTCAAACGAACAGGCCGGTTGAAATAGGGTAAGGCAAACATTTCAACCCTATATTTCAGACGGCCTTTTGATTTGTTTCAATCACTCATAAATCCAAGCAATCAACATATCCAAAGCCATATAAAATACCGTATAATCAAGGCCAAATTAACTTTGCCTGCTCGTCGGGCCGTCTGAAAAATTATGCAACAAACCTACGCCGCGGTACAGCGAGATTTGCTCGAAGCCAACCACCTTTCCCCCGATTTGCTCGCCCAAAGCCTGAGTATTATCGGCGCCAACCATGTCGATTATGCCGACATCTATTGCCAGCGTACTGCCTATGAAAGTTGGCATTTGGAAGAAGGCATCGTCAAATCGGGCAGCTTCCAAATCGATCAGGGTGTGGGCGTGCGTGCCGTTTCGGGCGATAAGACTGCTTTTGCCTACGCCGACAGCCTGTGTATCGATTCGATCAACCGCTCTGCCAAAGCCGTGCGCGTGATTGGTGCGGCTGGCGGCGAAGCCAGCGTCAAAGTGCCGACACCTGCCTACGGCAAGCCTGTCCATATGGCGATTGACCCTATTGCCAGTCTTGATTCTGCTGCCAAAGTCGCGCTGTTGAACAAAGTTGAAACGCTGGCCAAAGCCGCCGATCCGCGTATCGTGCAAGTGATGGCCGGTTTGACCTGCGAATACGACATGGTGTACATCGCCCGTCTGGACGGCAAACACGCTGCCGATATCCGTCCGATGGTGCGCATGAACGTAACCGTCATTGCCAAGCAGGGCGAGCGTCGCGAGCAGGGCAGCGCAGGCGGTGGCGGGCGTTATGATTTGGCGTATTTCGATGAAAACTTGGTGCATCGGTTTGTCGATTCCGCCGTCAAACAAGCCCTGACCAATCTTGAATCCCGTCCTGCGCCTGCCGGCGAGATGACCGTTGTTTTGGGCAACGGCTGGCCGGGCGTGTTGTTGCACGAAGCGGTTGGACATGGTTTGGAAGGCGATTTCAACCGTAAAGAAACCAGCGTTTTCTCCGGCCGAATCGGCGAGCGCGTGGCTGCCAAAGGCGTTACCGTTGTGGATCAAGGCGATATTGCCGACAGACGCGGCTCGCTCAATATCGACGACGAAGGCAACGAAACCCGCCGTACTGTATTGATTGAAGACGGTATTTTGGTCGGCTATATGCAGGACGAAACCAACGCCCGCCTGAT
>NZ_JBQCVF010000358.1:0-1366 GCF_051962515.1 Neisseria sp. P0009.S007
TTTAATGGCTCGGATTAGGACGTCTTCCGAGTGGTTTTGATTATACGCTAATAATAACTATTATCAATAGCAAAATTAAAAAAATAATGGGTTTTGTTGTAATGATTTGTTTTGTATGGGAATTAAATTGCGGTATTGGCTTTGCCGTGATTGAAAAGGCTCTGAACGTCAAACGAACAGGTCGGTTGAAATAGGGTAAGGCAAACATTTCGACCCTATCTTTCAGACGGCCTTTTGATTTGTTTCAATCACTCATAAACCCAAACAATCAACATATCCAAAGCCATATAAAATACCGTATAATCAAGGCCAAATTAACTTTGCCTGCTTGTCGGGCCGTCTGAAAAATTATGCAACAAACCTACGCCGCGGTACAGCGAGATTTGCTCGAAGCCAACCATCTTTCCCCCGATTTGCTCGCCCAAAGCCTGAGCATTATTGGCGCCAATCATGTCGATTATGCCGACATCTATTGTCAGCGTACTGCCTATGAAAGTTGGCATTTGGAAGAAGGCATCGTCAAATCGGGCAGCTTTCAAATCGATCAGGGCGTGGGCGTGCGTGCCGTTTCGGGCGATAAGACTGCTTTTGCCTACGCCGACAGCCTGTGTATCGATTCAATCAACCGCTCTGCCAAAGCCGTGCGCGTGATTGGTGCGGCCGGCGGCGAAGCCAGCGTCAAAGTGCCGACACCTGCCTACGGCAAGCCTGTCCACATGGCGATTGACCCTATTGCCAGCCTTGATTCCGCCGCCAAAGTCGCGCTGTTGAACAAAGTCGAAACGCTGGCCAAAGCCGCTGATCCGCGTATCGTGCAAGTGATGGCCGGTTTGACCTGCGAATACGACATGGTGTACATCGCCCGTTTGGACGGTAAACACGCTGCCGATATCCGCCCGATGGTGCGCATGAACGTTACCGTCATTGCCAAGCAGGGCGAGCGTCGCGAGCAGGGCAGCGCAGGCGGCGGCGGACGTTATGATTTGGCGTATTTCGATGAAAACTTGGTACATCGGTTTGTCGATTCCGCTGTCAAACAAGCGCTGACCAATCTCGAATCCCGTCCTGCGCCTGCCGGCGAGATGACCGTCGTTTTGGGCAACGGCTGGCCGGGCGTGTTGCTGCACGAAGCGGTCGGACATGGTTTGGAAGGCGATTTCAACCGCAAAGAAACCAGCGTTTTCTCCGGCAGAATCGGCGAACGTGTGGCCGCCAAAGGCGTTACCGTTGTGGATCAAGGCGATATTGCCGACAGACGCGGTTCGCTCAATATCGACGACGAAGGCAATGAAACCCGCCGTACTGTATTGATTGAAGACGGTATTTTGGTCGGCTATATGCAGGACGAAACCAACGCCCGCCTGAT
>NZ_JBQCVF010000359.1:0-1365 GCF_051962515.1 Neisseria sp. P0009.S007
CGGGTTACGTCAAATTGTTTGCCGACTTCTTCCAAAGTGTGGTCGGTATTCATATCGATACCGAAACGCATACGCAAAACTTTGGCTTCACGCGGCGTCAGGCTTTCGAGGATTTCTTTAGTTACTTCGTGCAGGCTGGTGTACATCGCAGCTTCTGCCGGAGCAACGTTGTTGGCATCTTCGATGAAGTCGCCCAAGTGCGAATCATCGTCATCGCCAATCGGTGTTTCCATGGAAATCGGCTCTTTGGCGATTTTCATGATTTTGCGGATTTTGTCTTCCGGCATTTCCATCAACTCGGCCAGTTTGGCAGAATCAGGTTCTTCGCCGGTTTCTTGCAGGTATTGGCGCGAGATACGGTTCATTTTGTTGATGGTTTCAATCATGTGAACCGGAATACGGATGGTACGCGCTTGGTCGGCGATAGAACGGGTAATCGCTTGACGGATCCACCATGTGGCGTAAGTTGAGAACTTGTAGCCGCGGCGGTATTCGAATTTGTCCACCGCTTTCATCAGGCCGATATTGCCTTCTTGAATCAAATCAAGGAACTGCAAGCCGCGGTTGGTGTATTTTTTGGCAATGGAAATAACCAAACGCAAGTTGGCCTGAATCATTTCCTGTTTGGCTGCTGAGGTTTCTTTCTCGCTTAACACCATGTTTTTGTTGATTTCTTTCAACTCTTCGATGGAAATTCGGGTTTCGGCTTCCATATTTGCCAGCTCGGTTTGTTTTTCGAGGATGGCGTGGCGGAAACGATCCAATGCGTTTGCCCATACACGGCCTTTCGCTACTTCTTCTTCTACCCATTTCAAATCAGTAATGGCGGGCAGGAAGTTTTTGATGAAGTAGTCGCGTTCCATGCGGACGCGGTCGATACAGATGTCGCGGATTTCGCGTTCGAGTTTACGGATGTTTTCAACGCGGCTGCGCAGGTTGCTGCTCAGGTTTTCGATTTGACGTGTGGCAAAACGGACTTCTAACAGTTTGTTGGCAATGGCATCACGGTGTTTCAGGTAGTTGGCGTGCAGGCTGCCGTATTTTTCCAACTGCTTGATCATTTTGCCGTATTCGCTCTCGATAAAGGCGAAGTGTTCCAAAACTTTTTGCTTCAGTTCGGCCAAATGGGCAGCGGATATGGCTTCAGAGTCGCTACCTGAATCGTCTTCATCTTCATCGTCGCCATCTTCATCATCGCTAACGGTTTCGCCTTCTTCGTCATCTGGTTTGGCATTTTCCAAATGACCCAAGCCCAATTCGTTCAACAAGACTTCATTAGGGTCGATGATGGCTTCAACCACTTCATCAACACGGATTTCGTCGTTGCGGACTTGTTCGATCAAAGCCAGAATTTCGGCAATCGAG
>NZ_JBQCVF010000360.1:0-1363 GCF_051962515.1 Neisseria sp. P0009.S007
TAGTTCTGCACTTCGCCGTCGGCCAGTTCGCGGTGGATCAGGTTGCCGAGGTCGTCGTAGTAATAGCTGCTGCCGTTGTAGGTTTGTAGGCGGTTGTCGGGGACGGTAGGGCTGTTGTTGTTGGACAGGATATTGTGTGCGGGGTCGAAGGCGAATACTTCGCTATCCGCTTTGGTAATCTGGCCCAGTTTGTCGTATTCAAACCGGGTCGTGCCCGTCCGTTGGTCGGTGCTGTGGGTCAGGTTGCCGGTGCGGTCGTAGCCGTAGCTGCGTTTGACGGCATAAGCCGATGTTACTGCATTTTTCGCTGTTTCGATCTGCGTCAGCTCGTTGAGTGCGGCAATTTGTTTTTTCAGACGGCCTAAGGGATCGAGTTCGTAACGGCTGGCGAGTTTACCCTGTGTGCGGTAGATTTCGCGGTGCAGCCGATCACGTTCGATGTCGGAGATGACTTCGTCGTCGAGGCTGATTTGGTGCAGGTGGCCGCTGCCGTAATACAGGTAGTTGATCTGTCTGCCGTCGGGCAGGACGGTGGCGGTACGGTTGCCGTTGAAGTCGTAGTGGTAGCGGATGCTTTCGGTAACGGGCAGGTACAGCATGTCGTATTGCGCATCGCGCCAGTCGGTTTCGGGCAATCCGTTTCGGGCGTTCTCTTCCTTAGTCGGTACTTTCCATTGGTGCTGGCCGATGATTTGGCCGTTGCCGTTGTAGTCGAAGCAGGTAATGCTGTGGCGGTTGGCGGCACGGACGAGGTTGCCGTCCAGGTCGTATTGGTAAACGGTTTCCTGAACCTTGTCGTTGTTGCGGGCGAGGGTATGGATTAAGCGTCCCAATACGTCGCGTTTGAACTCGGTAATCCGCAACGGGGTTTGGCCGTCGAGGCCGTCTGAAAGCGGGGCGGCTTCTTTTTTGGGGATGGGTTGACCGCCCAGCTGCGCCATCAGTTTGGCGGCAAGGGAGGCGTCATCACCGAATTCGTGCTGCTCGACCAGTTCGTTGCCGGCGTTGTAGCGGTAGCCGGTCAGCTTATGGTCGAAACCGCTTTCTGCAATCAATCGGTCGAGGATGTCGTAGGCAAAGCGGTAGCGCGCACCGTTTTCATTGGTGAGGCCGACTAGGCGGCGGGCTTTGTCGTAATGGTAGCCGAAGGTATGGCCCAGCGCATTGGTGCGTTGGGTCGGCAGACCGTCCTGGCCGTATTCGTAGGAGGTGGTGTGGCCTTCGCCGTCGGTATGGGTGGTCAAACGACCTGCAGCATCGTAGCCGAAGGTCTCTTTGCTGCCGTCTGGATAGAGGGCGAGGGTGAGGTTTTGATTGGCGTCGTAGTGGTATTCGGTGTGCTGTCCCAGCGCATCGGTAATAC
>NZ_JBQCVF010000361.1:0-1362 GCF_051962515.1 Neisseria sp. P0009.S007
GATGGTGTTCAGGGTATCGCCTTTACGTACAGTGTAGGAAACGTTTTGAACCGGGTTGCTGCGGACTTTTGCCGGAGTAGCTGTAACACGGAGGATTTGGCCTTTTCTGATATTGTTGCCTTTGATGTTGTTGGCAATAATCAAATCAGCTACGCTCAAGTTGTAACGTTTGGAGATATTAAACAACGTATCACCATCTTCCACACGGTGTGTGCCTGCTGCAAGTGCTGCAGTTTGTGTGTTTTGTTGGCCATTTACACGGGCAAGACGCGCATTGATGCGTTGTTGTTGTTTAGCGGTATTGGCTGCGATACGTGCTGTACGAGCGCTTTCGGCAGTCACAACAGTTTGAACTTGTTTGGCTTCAGAAGTCGCTTCAGCAACAGTCGCTGCAGGTTCCTCCGCAGGTTGGCTTTGTACCAAAGCCATCAGGTCATCATGCTCTTCTTGAACCGGAGCAACAGCAACAGATTCAACTGCTGGAGTAGGGGCTACATCGTTTGCGGCAACAGTCGGTGCAGTCAAGTCGGCAGGGATAGCTGCTTTTGGTGCTTCAGCAACATTTGTGGCAGCAGGCTCAGCAGTAATATGGGTCATGGCTACAATAGGGGCGGCTACTTCCGCACTTGCAACTTGAGGCTGCGCCTTGGTTTCTGTTACCGCTACGGAAGTAACGTTTTCAGTTTTGCTGCGTGCAATAAAGTCAACCGGTTTGCTGGACTGTGGAACAACAGGAGCAACAATATTGGTCACGGTATTTTGAGCGACTTTAACCGATTCTGCTACGTTGGAAGCAATAATCGGAGACATGGCCGGCATATTGGATTGGTAAGTATCCGGCGTATTGTCTTTGTCGATGAAGTTAATGATGTCTTGACTTTGGCTTGCTGAATTTTTAGCCACCAAAATGCTGCGGCCTTCAGAAATTGCGCTACCGCTCAGGCCATTGAGGCGTTTGAGTTCGGCTACGCTCATGCCGGTATCGTTGGCGATGGCATTAAGTTTTTTGTTGCCCAAAGAAGTATAGATATCCCAAGACATCAGGGTATCTGGATTGGCATTGCGGTAGTTCTTTTCAAATGCAGAAACCGCAGAAACCGGCAACAACAGACGACGGTTATTTTTAGGGATGAATACCGGGGCATTGAAACCTGGGTTGAGTGCCAACAGTTCGCTTTCGCTGATATTTGCAAAGCGAGCAATTGTGCTGTTATCGATAGGTTTGTCGATGCTGACAGATTTGAAATACGGCTGATTGCTGATTTCACTGATATTCATGCCAAAAGTTTGCGGATTGGCAACGATATTGCGGACGGCCAAAAGTTTGGGAACGTAGTTGCGTGTTTCGTTCGGCATACGCAG
>NZ_JBQCVF010000362.1:0-1362 GCF_051962515.1 Neisseria sp. P0009.S007
GATGGTGTTCAGGGTATCGCCTTTACGTACAGTGTAGGAAACGTTTTGAACCGGGTTGCTGCGGACTTTTGCCGGAGCAGCTGTAACACGGAGGATTTGGCCTTTTTTGATATTGTTGCCTTTGATGTTGTTGGCAATAATCAAATCGGCTACGCTCAGGTTATAGCGTTTGGAGATATTAAACAATGTATCGCCATCTGCCACACGGTGGGTACCCACTGCAAGTGCTGCGGTTTGTGTGTTTTGTTGGCCATTTACACGTGCAAGACGTGCATTGATGCGTTGTTGTTGTTTAGCGGTATTGGCTGCGATACGTGCGGCACGAGCGCTTTCAGCAGTAACAACAGTTTGAACTTGTTTGGCTTCAGAAGTCGCTTCAGCAACAGTTGCTGCAGGTTCCTCCGCAGGTTGGCTTTGTACCAAAGCCATCAGGTCATCACGCTCTTCTTGAACCGGAGCAACAGCAACAGATTCAACTGCTGGAGTAGGGGCTACATCGTTTGCGGCAACAGACGGTGCAGTCAAGTCGGCAAGGATAGCTGCTTTGGGTGCTTCAGCAACATTTGTGGCAGCAGGCTCAGCAGTAGTATGGGTCATGGCTACAACAGGGGCGGCTACTTCCGCATTTGCAACTTGAGGCTGTGCTTTGGTTTCTGTTACTGCTACAGAAGTAACGTTTTCAGCTTTGCTACGTGCAATAAAGTCAACCGGTTTGCTGGACTGTGGAACAACAGGCGCAACAATATTGGTCACGGTAGTTTGAGCAACTTTAACCGGTTCTGCTACGCTGGAAGCAATAATCGGAGACATAGCCGGCATATTGGATTGGTAAGTATCCGGAGTATTGTCTTTGTCGATAAAGTTAATAATGTCTTGACTTTGGGTAGCTGAGTTTTTAGCCACCAAAATGCTGCGGCCTTCAGAAATGGCGCTACCGCTCAGGCCGTTGAGGCGTTTGAGTTCGGCTACGCTCATGCCGGTATCGTTAGCAATGGCGTTAAGCTTCTTGTTGCCCAAAGAAGTATAAATATCCCAAGACATCAGGGTATCTGGATTGGCATTGCGGTAGTTCTTCTCAAATGCAGAAACCGCAGAAACCGGCAACAACAGGCGACGGTTATTTTTAGGGATGAATACCGGAGCATTGAAACCTGGGTTGAGTGCCAACAGTTCGCTTTCGCTGATGTTTGCAAAGCGAGCGATTGTGCTGTTATCAATAGGTTTGTCGATGCTGACAGATTTGAAATACGGCTGATTGCTGATTTCGCTGATATTCATACCGAAGGTTTGCGGATTGGCAACGATATTGCGGACGGCCAAAAGTTTGGGAACGTAGTTGCGTGTTTCGTTCGGCATACGCAG
>NZ_JBQCVF010000363.1:0-1357 GCF_051962515.1 Neisseria sp. P0009.S007
AAGCTTTTTCTTTGCCTTGCATATTCGGGATTTTGACCTGAATACCGTTGCCTGGGGCAACATCGACAGGCTGGCCTTTGCGGGTCATTTGTTCCAATTTGATGGTTTGGTTGCCGCTCGGGTGGATGATTTCGAGTGAATCGCCGATGGCAAAGCGGTTTTTGACTTCGATAGTCGCACAGCCGTTTTCATCGATTTCGGTAACGTGGCCGACATATTGGCTTTGTTTGGCGATGGAGTGGCCGGTCAGGTAGTTTTGGTAATCCTGAGTTTGGTGGCGCTCAAGGAAGCCGCTGGTGTAGCCGCGGTTAGCAAGGCCTTCGAGTTCGCTCAACAAGCCGTAGTCAAACGGACGGCCTGCAACGGCATCGTCAATCGCTTTGCGGTAGGACTGGGCCACGCGTGCAACATAATAAAGCGACTTGGTACGGCCTTCGACTTTGAGGCTGTCCACGCCGATTTTGGCCAGTTTTTCAACCACTTCGATGCCGCGAAGGTCTTTGGAGTTCATGATATAGGTGCCGTGTTCGTCTTCCATAATCGGCATCATTTCGCCCGGGCGGTTGGACTCTTCAATCAGGAAAACTTTGTCAGCGTATGGGTGGCGTTTTTGACCATTGATGCCTTCAAAGTTTTGGTTGGCTTCTTCTTGGGCTTTTTCAAAGTTGAAACCTTGCAGAAGTTGGGCGTCGCCCGCATCGCTTTCAACGGCGTTGTGAACCTTGTAGTCCCAACGGCAGGAGTTGGTGCAGGTGCCTTGGTTGGGGTCGCGGTGGTTGAAATAGCCGGAGAGCAGGCAACGGCCGGAGTAGGCGATACACAATGCGCCGTGGATGAAGACTTCGAGTTCGATGTCGGGGCATTCTTGGCGGATTTCGGCGATTTCTTCCATGCTCAACTCGCGTGATAGAATAATGCGTTCGACACCGATGTTTTGCCAGAATTTCACGCCCCAGTAGTTGGTGGTGTTGGCCTGAACGGACAGGTGAATCGGCATTTCCGGCCATTTTTCGCGCACAGTCATGATTAAGCCCGGATCCGCCATAATCAGCGCGTCGGGTTTCATGGCAATCAAGGGCTCCATATCGGAAACAAAGGTTTTGAGTTTGGAATTGTGCGGCAGGGTGTTGACGGTCAGGAAGAATTTTTTGTTGCGCTCGTGCGCTTCTTTAATGCCTTGCTCGAGAACGTCGAGTTTGGCAAATTCGTTGTTGCGGGCGCGCAGGGAGTAACGTGGGCTGCCGGCGTAAACGGCATCTGCGCCATAATCGTAGGCGGCGCGCATACGTTCGAGGCCGCCTGCAGGCAATAAGAGTTCGGGTGCTTTCATGTTTTATGCTTTTTAAAATGTTTTCAG
>NZ_JBQCVF010000364.1:0-1356 GCF_051962515.1 Neisseria sp. P0009.S007
ACGCCTGAGTCTTTGTCTGTTCATGGTATGTACCGCGCCACCGACAAAACCAACCTGTTCGGCGATGTGACTTGGACACGCCACAGCCGCTTCAACAAAGCCGAGCTGGTGTTTGAAAACACCAAAAAAGTTGTCAACGGCCAATCCGACCGTACCGTCATTACGCCTAACTGGCGCAACACTTATAAAGTCGCATTCGGCGGCTCTTACCAAGTTACCGAACCCTTGCAACTGCGTGCCGGTATCGCTTTCGACAAATCACCGGTTAAAAGCGCCGAAGACCGTATGAACAGCCTGCCTGACGGTAACCGTATCTGGTTCTCCGTCGGTGCCAAATATCAACTGGGTAAAAACCATGTGATCGATGCGGCGTACAGCCATATCCACATCAATGACACGGTTTACCGCACCGGCAAAGCCAGCGGCAACGATGTGGACAGCCGCGGTGCATCTTCTGCCCGCTTCAAAAACAAAGCGGACATCTTGGGCTTGCAATACACTTACAAATTCAAATAATCGGATTTGAGTTATGGATAAAAAGGCCGTCTGAAGATTTCAGACGGCCTTTTTGATTGGAAGGTACAGATGGAGCAATCAATAGGCAATAAATGGCGTATTGGGCTTTTCATATTTCTGATTTGAATGGCAGAACGGAAAGACGATAGAAAAGGGGAAAGCTGATTACCGGCTGAAGAAACGAGATATTGTTTGCGTTCCAAACAAAGTGTTACAGATTTCTTTATTCTGATGGGCAGCAATCAAAAGGCCGTCTGAAAAACAGGTTTTCAGACGGCCTTTATTTGCCGGATGGCTGCTAAGAAAGCCCAATCAGCTGCGGACTTCCAGTTCGATTTCTCTTTCCTGTTCGTCTTCAGCCGGTTTGTCCATGGTTTTTTCATCAGCCATATTGTCCAAATCACGGCCGGGTTCGGAGGCGGTATCGCCGATGGAAACGCTGTTCAGGCTTTCCAAAATAATGGCTGAGGCCAGATGGTCGGATGTGCGGTATACCATTGCCAAACCGATTTCTTCCGCCGGAATGGAAACCAATTCAACCGTATCTTTGTCTTTCGGCTTGCGAATCAGGTTGTTGGACAGATTCACACGGACATGGCGGCCGCGTTTGTAGAGGCTGACCACCGTGCCTTTGTCCAAGCCGTCGAGTTCGCCTTTATCCAAAGTAATGGTTTGGAACTGGCCGGCTTCGCCCACGCCGTCGAAGATGGAAACGACTTTGGCCTGAATCGGACGGGCAGGGGCGTGAGGCATAACATTGAAACTGTCGAGGCCTTCGGGCAGTTTCAGCAGATAGTCGTCTTTGCGGATTTCGGAAACGGCTTCTTCGATAACCAAAGG
>NZ_JBQCVF010000365.1:0-1355 GCF_051962515.1 Neisseria sp. P0009.S007
ACTGAAAGCTGGTTAACTGACGTTTATTACTTATTCGGTCAGAAATTTGCAGAAAAGGATGAAGCTCCTTTTTTATCTAGCGAGGAGATAAAAAAAATTGTCTATCCTCTTGAAAAATATATTTTATCTGGAAAAGTCATAAACTTAGAAGCTTTTGGGCAAAGCATTTATTTGAAGAAGCATTTATTTAAAGCAAGCAAGCTGTAGTACGTATTAAACCTGTAGAGACAGGGTGTGTGAGGTGCACAGGCACGCGGGCTTTAAGTGTAAATATAGAAGCAGTATAAAAAGGTCATCTGAAAATAAATACAATAAAGGCCGTCTGAAAAATTTTCAGACGGCCTTTAAAATTATAAATGGATAGATTTTTTGGCTATCCTATTTCGATAATATTTCAATCTTTTCCTGCACAGAAAAAAAAATACAGCAGCTGTATCATCTCGTTAACTCGGGGGTCGGCAATATAATATTGCCTTTCCCGATGGTTCACTTCAAACGATACCAAACCGGCTTCACGCAGTAGCGCTAATTGGCTGGACATTGCCGCTTGCGGCAGTCCGGATGATTCAGCCAACTCAGTTACATTGTGCGGCCTTTCATGTAGTTTGCACAATACGGCGAGGCGGTTGGGATTGGCCAGAAGTTTGAGAAAAGCGCTGGCTTCTTCGTAGGGAGGTTGATTGTCGGCAATAGTCATTTTTCGCGCTTTTCGGCAAATGAGGAGGTCGAATTATCAGTCATAATGACCTTAGCAGCAACTTTCAGACGGCCTTTGCTTAATGGTTCCATGGCATTTTGGCTAGCAGGCGTGCCATGCCGCAGAATCCGGTTAGTCCGGCCGTTAACAGACCTGCGCCGACCATCACGTCTATCAGATAAAACCAAGGCGATACCAGCCAACCTGCCAGCACGCCCAACAGAATCAAACTGCCCGCTATGGTTTGCACCTGCCGTATGATGTCCGGTGCGGCACGGTTGGCAACAATAGGAAGCCCTGCAGCTTTCCATGCCTGTAAGCCGCCTTCTAAAATATAGCATTCGCGGCCTTGGCCAAGCGCTGACAATATTGTTTCTGCCCGTGTTGTACGTTTACCGCTCAGGCAATAAAAAATCAGGTATGGGGCTGTATCATCAGGCAGTTTGTCTCGCTGCTGTTCAGGTGGAAGGGATAATGCACCGCCAATATGTCCGCCCCGATATTCGGCTTGGCTTCGGATGTCCACTGCCAACGCGCCCTCACGGATTTTTGTCATTGCTTCGGAAGGCGTGATTCGCGGAAGTTGTCCGACCGTACTCATGTTTTGCCTTCGTTATTTTTTGTTGATGCGGCAGGTGTTGATGCCCAATAAGCTGTA
>NZ_JBQCVF010000366.1:0-1355 GCF_051962515.1 Neisseria sp. P0009.S007
CGATTTGTTCAATATCCCTTTTTTCCAGTTTTCCCAGCTTAAAAAATACCAGCCTGAAAGCATTCCGCAAATCAAGGTAGACTATAAAGAAAACTGGCAGGTATGGCAGCAGCTAATCCAGCAGGTTGCCGCCGAATTGGGTGCACCGTTCGCGCCGCCGCATATCGAACGCTGGTGTAACGGCTGGCAGGTACGCGCTCATTTTTTTGCCTATTTTAAATACGAACAATATAAAAATTCCGCAGCGATTTTATCGATTTTGCTCAACCGCCGCCGTTTGAGCGTCAGCTTGGATTGGCACTGCTATAAAGCCGATGTTTCACCTATTGCGCTGCCCGATTACAACCGATGGCTAGATAATTTTGATACTGAAAAATACGCTTCCTTCGATATGTGGCACGGCGCGGAAAGCGAATATGACGATTATCGTACCGTCGCCCAGCAAAGCGACGGCGATAGAAAGCTTCGAGACGACAAAGATTTCTTCTGTATCGGGAAGCACATCGAACGTGATGATTTAGGCAAGCAGGATGTCGCGAAATGGATAGTGGAAACAGTGGAAGACTTACTGCCACTTTATGAAGCTTGCCATGGAAAATAACTCAGAATACCGAAAGGCAGACTGCCCATTCAGTATCTTCAAATGAACTCAAGGCCGTCTGAAAATCATATTCAGAACGTTTCAGATGGCCTGTTTCTCAAAGTGAACAAATATGACCGAAACTAAATCCCTAGAACTTGCCAAAGAGCTGATTTCCCGCCCGTCCGTTACGCCGGATGATCAGAACTGCCAACAACTGCTGGCCGAACGCCTGCAAAAAATCGGTTTTGCCGTAGAAGAGCTTCATTTTGGAGACACCAAAAATGTTTGGTTGCGCCGCGGTACGCAGGCTCCGGTGTTCTGCTTTGCCGGGCATACCGACGTTGTGCCGACAGGCCCTGTTGAAAAATGGGATTCGCCCCCGTTTGAACCGACCGAGCGTGAAGGCCGTCTGTATGGCCGCGGCGCGGCGGACATGAAAACCAGCATTGCCTGTTTTGTTACCGCCTGCGAGCGATTCGTTGCCGAAAATCCCAATCATCAAGGCAGCATCGCGCTCCTGATTACTTCGGACGAAGAGGGTGATGCGCTGGACGGCACGACCAAAGTCGTCGATGTGTTGAAAGCGCGCGGCGAGTTGATTGATTACTGTATCGTCGGTGAACCGACTGCCGTGAATAAATTAGGCGATATGTTGAAAAACGGCCGCCGCGGCTCGCTGTCGGGCAATCTGACCGTCAAAGGCAAGCAAGGCCATATTGCCTATCCGCATTTGGCAATCAATCCCGTGCATACTTTTGCCCCGGCCTTGCTG
>NZ_JBQCVF010000367.1:0-1353 GCF_051962515.1 Neisseria sp. P0009.S007
GGTGTCTTCCAGCCATCGCGAGTCGGTTACTTGTGTGTTGGGGTGTTGGCAAAACGGGCACTTCATCGGGTTTCCTTGTCATACGCTCGGCAAGGTCGCTAAGCAATTGAATTTATTGTTTGTGAACTATTATTGTAGCGGATTGCGTTATTTTCGTATAGTAAAGGCTTTTGCGTAGAATTTATGTATAAAAAGGCCGTCTGAAAGGGCAACTTTGGCGAAGTTGAGCCTTTCAGACGGCCTTGAGTTTTTCAGCCAATCAAACGTCAAACCGATACGCCGACGGCACGGGCGATTTCCAAACCTTCTTCCGCGCTCATGTAAACCGGATTGTCGGGGCGGTCGCTGAGGACAATGTCGCCGTCTTGAAACATCACCAATTCATTGACTGCCAATTGCGACCAGGTTTCATCTCGCGTCAGGGGCAGGGTGGCGATGACGGAAACTTTATCGTTCGGTGTGGTCACTTCTGAAAAATCGACCATCACATCATCGTCCAGCAAACGCGCTTTGCCAAACGGGGCTTTGCGCACGATGTAGTGCAGTAAGGTACTGGCGTGGGCAAACAGGCAGTCGCCGTTGGACATGACGAAGTTGAACAAACCGAAGCGGCGGATTTCATGAGTCAGGCCGGCAATGGCGTCAAACAAAACTTCAGGTTCGGGTTTGGTGGCAAAGCGGCTGCGCAGGCGGTTGAGGATAAAGCAGAACGCGCGTTCGGAATCGGTCGTGCCGACCGCGTGGTAGTACTCTCCCTGCTCGGGGAAAAAATCAATCAAATGGCCGTTGTGTGCAAACAGCCAATATTCGCCCCACATCTCGCGCATGAAGGGATGAGTGTTCGCCAACGAGGTCTGGCCTTGCGAGGCCTTGCGGATATGGGCGATAACGTTTTCAGACTTGATCTGATAGGCGCGCACCAAGTCGGCAACGGGAGAGTTGGCGCTGGGCTTGTCGTCGTGAAACAAGCGTACGCCTTTGCCTTCAAAAAAGCCGATACCGAAGCCGTCAGCGTGGTGGTCGGTAATGCCGCCACGGCGGCGGAAGCCTTCAAAAGAGAACATGATGTCTGTGGGAGTGTTGCAATTCATGCCGAGCAGTTGGCACATGGCGTTAACCTTTATTTTTGGGGTATTTATGGGGTTATTATGGTGTATCGGGCAGGCAGTTTCAATATGTAGAGTGTGATATGTTTATAACTGTCTCATACTTGGCGGGCCGTCTGAAAAATTGCTGTCAAAAATTCAGACGGCCTTAAAGTGTTCCCAGACCGGGTGGCATTGTTCGGGTAAGTCGGGGCAGGCGCCGAGTATGCCGCCGCTGAAGTCGTTGGGGCGGTGGAAGTCGCTGCCT
>NZ_JBQCVF010000368.1:0-1351 GCF_051962515.1 Neisseria sp. P0009.S007
ATCTGACCCAACTGGCGCAGCAACACCGCGTCCATCTTTTGGCAGAAGACATCAATCCGATTTCTTTGTTGCAAAACGTCGATAAAGTTTATTGCGTTACCTCGCAAATGGGTTTTGAGGCGCTTTTGTGCGGCAAACCGCTGGCCACTTTCGGCCTGCCGTGGTATGCCGGATGGGGCGTAAGCGACGACCGCCATCCAAAAATCGACAGCCTTGTTCAAACCCAACGCCGCACCACCCGCAACTTGCTGCAACTCTTCGCCGCGGCCTATCTGCAATACAGCCGCTACCTCAACCCCAATACCGGCGAAGCAGGCAGCCTCTTTGATGTTATCGACTATCTGGCAACGGTCAAACGCAAAAACGACAAATTGCGTGGAGAGTTGTATTGCGTCGGCATGTCTTTGTGGAAACGCGCGGTTGCCAAACCGTTCTTTAACGTACCCTCATGCCGTCTGAAATTTATCTCCTCCACCCAAAAACTGGCAGGGGTCAAACTGTCCAACGATGCACGCATCCTAGCTTGGGGCAACGGCAAAGAGGCCATCGTCCGTTTTGCCGAACAACATAATATCCCCCTGCTGCGCATGGAAGACGGCTTTATCCGCTCGGTCGGACTCGGTTCTAATTTAGTGCCGCCGCTGTCGCTCGTTACCGACGATATGGGCATTTATTTCAATGCCGAAACCCCGTCACGTCTTGAACACATCCTCCAAAACCAAAACTTCGACGACCAGGACTTTCAGACGGCCTTGAAGCTGCAAAAAATGCTGACCGAAAACCACATCAGCAAATACAACGTCGGCAGCTCAGACTTCACCGCCCCGTTAACCGACAAAACCGTGATCCTCGTTCCCGGCCAGGTCGAAGATGATGCGTCTATCCGCTACGGTTCGCCCCAAATCTATCGCAATCTGGATCTGCTCCGTACCGTACGCAAACGCAATCCCGATGCCTATATCATCTACAAACCGCATCCCGATGTAGTCAGCGGTAACCGTATCGGCCATATCTCTCCTGAAGATACGGCACGATATGCCGACCAAACCGCCGAACAAGCCGACATCCTGACTTGTCTCCGATACGCAGACGAAGTACATACCATGACTTCGCTGACCGGTTTTGAAGCCTTGTTGCGCGGCAAAAAAGTCAGCTGCTACGGCCTGCCTTTCTATGCAGGTTGGGGGCTTACCCAAGATCTGCTCCCTATTCCGCGCCGCAGTCGCAGACTTGAACTTTGGCAGCTGATTGCCGGCACGCTCATCCACTATCCTGACTACATCCACCCCGAAACCCATCAGGCCATCAATGCGGAAACTGCAGCCCAAATCCTGATACGACAAAAAAATAT
>NZ_JBQCVF010000369.1:0-1346 GCF_051962515.1 Neisseria sp. P0009.S007
GATATCCTCTACCGGCAAGCCGCCGCCCTTTTGGAACAATCCAATACCGCCCAAGCCCTGCCCCTGCTGCAACAGGCGGCAGAGCAGGGTTATGCGGAAGCTGCTTTCGCATTGGGCAACCATCTGCTGCAAAACGGCCAACCGGAGCAGGCACTTTCATGGTTGGAAGCCGCCGCGGCCCAACGCCATCCCAAGGCACTCTTTACCCTGCTGCAACAACGCGAACACAACGGCACCCCGACCGGACAGCTTCTTAACGAATACGCCTGGCTGGGTGAGCAAGGTCACCCCGAAGCCCAATTAATCCTCATGCGTTACCACGCACAGCGCAATGATCCACAATCCCTCTACTGGGCGGAGCTTGCCGCTGCCCGATATGCTGCGCCTGCGTATTACCATCTGGCACGCCATCATCAACGCCAAGGCGACGTTGAAACAGCCATCGAACAATACGAAAAAGCGGCCGCACTCGGCGTAACTGCCGCCTGCTGGCAACTCGGTCAAATCTACTTTTACGGCACAGGCATCAGCCCTGACCACGCACAAGCCAAACAATATCTCGAACAAGCCGCTCAAGCCGGCCACATCGCCGCACAAACCCTGCTGGCCGACCTTCTTGCCGCCAAAGGCCGACCCGAAGCCTTGGAATGGTATCGTCGTGCCGCCGATAAGGAACACGCGGAAGCACAGGCCAAGCTGGCCCAATATGCCCTAACCGGCGAACTTTCCGAACGCGATCCGTTTCAAGCGGCGCGCTATGCCAAAGCCGCCGCCGAGAAAGACCATCCCGAAGCCCTAAAAATCATGGGCGACCTCTACCGCTACGGCCTCGGCATAAAAGCCGACAACCATATCGCTCATGATTACTACCACCGGGCTGCCGCGCTGGGTTCTGCCGCTGCCGCACAAAAACTCATCAGCGACGCCGCGCTGTACCATCCGCAACAATACGAACAAATCAAAACAGCCGCCCTGCAACAGCAACAAACCGAGACTATCTACCGTTTGGCAGAAGCACAAGCCCACGCCATTGGCCGTCCTGTCGACTATAATGCCGCGCGCAAAAATTACATGGAAGCGGCCGAGTTCCATCATAAAAATGCGGCGGCAGCCTTAGGCCGCATCTACCATTACGGCCTCGGTACGGCACAAGACCCTCGGGCGGCCGCCCACTGGTACGCCATCGCTGCCGAACAAAACCACCCTTCCGCCCAATACCACCTCGCCTGTTTTTACTATCACGGACAAGGTGTAAGCTGCCATGTTCCGACCGCCTGCTACTGGCTGCAGGCCGCCATCAGCAACGGCCACACTTCGGCCGAATCATTAACATCCCTATTAGAACA
>NZ_JBQCVF010000370.1:0-1346 GCF_051962515.1 Neisseria sp. P0009.S007
GATATCCTCTACCGGCAAGCCGCCGCCCTTTTGGAACAATCCAATACCGCCCAAGCCCTGCCCCTGCTGCAACAGGCCGCAGAGCAGGGATATACGGAAGCTGCTTTTGTATTGGGCAACTATCTGCTGCAAAACGGTCATCCGGAGCAGGCACTTCCATGGTTGGAAGCCGCCGCGGCCCAACGCCATCCCAAAGCACTCTTCTCCCTGCTGCAACAACGCGAATACAACGGCACCCCGACCGGACAGCTTCTTAACGAATACGCCTGGCTGGGTGAGCAAGGTCACTTCGAAGCCCAATTAATCCTCATGCGTTACCACGCGCAACGCAACGATCCACAATCGCTCTACTGGGCAGAGCTTGCCGCTGCCCGATATGCCGCGCCTGCGTATTACCATCTGGCACGTCATCATCAACGCCAAGGCGACGTTGAAACAGCCATCGAACAATACGAAAAAGCGGCCGCGCTCGGCGTAACTGCCGCCTGCTGGCAACTCGGTCAAATCTACTTCTACGGCACAGGTGTCAGTCCAAACCACGCACAAGCCGAACATTATCTCGAACAAGCCGCGCAAGCCGGCCACATCGCCGCACAAACCCTGCTGGCCGACCTTCTTGCCGCCCAACGCAAACCCGAAGCCTTAGAATGGTATCGTCGTGCCGCCGATAAGGAACAAGCGGAAGCACAGGCCAAGCTGGCCCAATACGCCCTGACCGGCGAACTTTCCGAACGCGACCCGTTCCAAGCGGCACGCTACGCCAAAGCTGCTGCAGAGAAAGACCATCCCGAAGCGCTGAAAATCATGGGCGACCTCTACCGCTACGGCCTTGGCATCAAAGCCGACAACCATATCGCGCACGATTACTACCACCGTGCCGCCGCGCTGGGTTCTGCCGCCGCGGCACAAAAACTCATCAGCGACGCCGCGCTGTACCATCCGCAACAATACGAACAAATCAAAACAGCTGCCCTGCAACAGCAACAAATCGAAACCATCTACCGTTTGGCAGAAGCACAAGCCTACTCCATCGGCCGTCCCGCCGACTACAATGCCGCGCGCAAGAATTACATGGAAGCTGCCGAGTTCCACCATAAAAACGCGGCGGCAGCCTTAGGCCGCATCTACCATTACGGCCTCGGTACAGCGCAAGACCCTCGGGCGGCTGCACACTGGTACGCCATTGCTGCCGAACAAAACCATCCTTCCGCCCAATACCACCTCGCCTGTTTTTACTATCACGGGCAAGGTGTCGGCTGTCATGTTCCAACCGCCTGCTACTGGCTGCAGGCCGCCATCAGCAACGGCCACACTTCGGCCGAATCATTAACATCCCTATTAGAACA
>NZ_JBQCVF010000371.1:0-1345 GCF_051962515.1 Neisseria sp. P0009.S007
GGCGGTATCGGCGGTACAGGCTTCACGCCAATCGTGAATGCTCCTGAAGTTGCCATCTTGGGCGTGTGCAAATCTCAAATCAAACCGGTTTGGAACGGCAAAGAATTCGCTCCTCGCCTGATGTGCCCGTTGAGCCTGTCCTTTGACCACCGTGTCATCGACGGTGCCGCCGGTATGCGCTTCACCGTATTCCTGGCTAACCTGTTGAAAGACTTCCGCCGCATTACTCTGTAATCCGAGCATTTTCAGACGGCCTGAATAGAAAGGCCGTCTGAAAAAAGAAGTCCGAACATCATTCAGAAAGATTAGACATGAGCTTAGTTGAATTGAAAGTGCCCGACATTGGCGGTCACGAAAATGTAGATATTATTGCGGTTGAAGTAAATGTAGGTGACACCATTGCTGTGGACGATACTCTGATTACTTTGGAAACCGATAAAGCGACTATGGACGTACCTGCCGAAGTTGCAGGCGTAGTCAAAGAAGTTAAAGTTAAAGTGGGCGACAAAATCTCTGAAGGTGGTTTGATTGTTGTCGTTGAGGCCGAAGGTGCAGCTGCTGCCCCTAAAGCCGAAGCGCCTGCCGCTCCTGCACAAGAAGCACCTAAAACAGCCGCTCCTGCTCCTCAAGCTGCTCAATTTGGCGGTTCTGCCGATGCTGAGTACGACGTAGTAGTATTGGGTGGCGGCCCTGGCGGTTATTCCGCTGCATTTGCCGCTGCTGACGAAGGCCTGAAAGTTGCCATCGTTGAACGTTACAAAACCTTGGGCGGTGTTTGCTTGAACGTCGGCTGTATCCCTTCCAAAGCCTTGTTGCACAATGCTGCCGTTATCGACGAAGTACGCCACTTGGCTGCCAACGGTATCAAATACCCTGAGCCTGAACTCGATATCGACATGCTGCGCGGCTACAAAGACGGCGTTGTTTCCCGCCTGACTACCGGTTTGGCAGGCATGGCTAAAGGCCGTAAAGTAGACATTATCCAAGGTGATGGCCAATTCTTGGACCCACACCACTTGGAAGTTTCTCTGACGACCAGCGAAGTGTACGAACAAGCTACGCCTACCGGTGAGAAAAAAATCGTTGCCTTCAAAAACTGTATCATCGCAGCAGGCAGCCGCGTAACCAAACTGCCTTTCATCCCTGAAGATCCGCGCATCATCGATTCCAGCGGCGCTTTGGCTCTGAAAGAAGTGCCGGGCAAACTGCTGATCATCGGCGGCGGGATTATCGGTCTCGAAATGGGTACGGTTTACAGTACGCTGGGTTCTCGCCTGGATGTTGTTGAAATGATGGACGGCCTGATGCAAGGCGCAGACCGCGACTTGGTTAAAGTATGGCAAAA
>NZ_JBQCVF010000372.1:0-1341 GCF_051962515.1 Neisseria sp. P0009.S007
CAGGCGATACGGGTGTTGATAGAGAATGCCACCGAAAAGGCAAGTATCCTGACCATCGCCCGCGTTGCCGCCATTCAAAACATCAAACAAAGCGGCAACCTGATTCCGCTGCACCTGCCCGGCCGCATCATCGGCGTGCAGGTTGATTTCGATATTAACGTCGAGCTGGCCTGCCTGAAAGCCACATTGACCGTCCAAGCGCACAGCAACGGCAGCATTGCCACCGAAGCCCTGACCGGCCTCAATTTGGCGCTCTTGAGCGTTTACGACATGATGAAAGACGTTGACCGCAATATGATGCTCAGCGGCATCCGCCTTGAATCCGAAACCAGCAGCGAAGGCCGTCCTTTCCTGTTTGACAACGCCTACGAAAATATTAATTTCTAAACCACTCAGGCCGTCTGAACGTTGGGTTTCAGACGGCCTTATTGTTATGATGAACGATCAACAACTCCTGCGGTTCAGCCGCCATATCCTGCTTGACGAAATCGGTATCGAAGGCCAAGAAAAACTTTTAGCCGCCCATGTGCTCGTTGTCGGTTGCGGCGGGTTGGGTGCGGCGGCCTTGCCGTATCTTGCCGCCGCCGGTATCGGCCGCCTGACGATTGCCGATGCCGATACCATCGACGAGACCAACCTTCAACGCCAAATCACGTTTACCGAAGCCGACATCGGCAAAAACAAGGCTTTGGTCATGCAAGGCCGTCTGAAACAGATCAACAGCCAAACACACATTACAGCCATTGCCGAATTTCTCGATGAAACCAGGCTTGTCGAATTGGCAAACGCCGCGGACATCATCCTCGATTGTTCCGACAATTATCCCACGCGCCAAGCGGTCAACCGCGCCGCCGTTGCCACGCGCACGCCTTTGGTTTCAGCTGCAGCCGTCGGCTTTGATGGACAAATTGCCGTGTACCGTCCCGATCTTCCCGATACGCCCTGCTATGCCTGCCTGTTTGACGGAGAACAAGCCAGCGACGGCACTTGTGCATTGTTTGGCGTTTTTTCGCCATTGGTCGGCATTATCGGAACGACCCAAGCCGCCGAAGCGCTCAAAGTGCTGACCGGTATCGGTACGCCGTCGCACGGCAAACTTTCTACCTATAACGCGTTGAGCGGAAAGTGGCAGCAATACGGGGTAAGACACAATCCCGAATGCCCGGTTTGCAGTGGCCGTTAAAGACAAAAAGCAGGGTAGGGGTTTCAACATTGCCTAAGCCAATCCGTTAGAGTAATCATGCTTATCTTTCATTAAACTTGAAGGAAGGCGTTTCTTCCCTTTTCAGACGGCCTGTGGCACGATATGATTCAATGATTAATAAATTTTTTGAGGCCGTC
>NZ_JBQCVF010000373.1:0-1340 GCF_051962515.1 Neisseria sp. P0009.S007
CAGGCGATACGGGTGTTGATAGAGAATGCCACCGAAAAGGCAAGTATCCTGACCATCGCCCGCGTTGCCGCCATTCAGAGCATCAAACAGACCGCCAACCTGATTCCGCTGCACCTGCCCGGACGCATCATCGGCGTGCAGGTTGATTTCGATATTAACGTTGAGCTGGCCTGCCTGAAAGCCACATTAACCGTCCAAGCGCACAGCAACGGCAGCATTGCCACCGAAGCCCTGACCGGCCTCAATTTGGCACTCTTGAGCGTTTACGACATGATGAAAGACGTTGACCGCAATATGATGCTCAGCGGCATCCGCCTCGAATCCGAAACCAGCAGCGAAGGCCGTCCTTTCCTGTTTGACAACGCATACGAAAATATTAATTTCTAAACCACTCAGGCCGTCTGAACGTTGGGTTTCAGACGGCCTTATTATTATGATGAACGATCAACAACTTTTGCGGTTCAGCCGCCATATCCTGCTTGACGAAATTGGTATCGAAGGCCAAGAAAAACTCTTGGCCGCCCATGCGCTCGTTGTCGGTTGCGGCGGGCTGGGTGCGGCGGCCTTGCCGTATCTTGCCGCCGCCGGTATCGGCCGCCTGACGATTGCCGATGCCGATACTATCGACGAAACCAACCTTCAACGCCAAATCACGTTTACCGAAGCCGACATCGGTAAAAACAAGGCTTTGGTCATGCAAGGCCGTCTGAAACAGATCAACAGCCAAACACATATTACCGCCATTGCCGAATTTCTCGATGAAGCCAAGCTTGTCGAATTGGCAAATGCCGCCGACATCATTCTTGATTGTTCCGACAATTATCCCACACGCCAGGCGGTCAACCGTGCCGCCGTTGCCACGCGCACGCCTTTGGTTTCCGCCGCGGCCGTCGGCTTTGACGGACAAATTGCCGTGTACCGTCCCGATCTTCCCGATACGCCTTGCTATGCCTGTCTGTTTGACGGCGAACAAGCCAGCGACGGCGCTTGTGCATTGTTCGGCGTTTTTTCACCATTGGTCGGCGTTATCGGAACGACCCAAGCCGCCGAAGCGCTTAAAGTGCTGATCGGTATCGGTACGCCGTCGCACGGCAAACTTTCCACCTATAACGCGTTGAGTGGAAAATGGCAGCAATACGGGGTAAGACGTAATCCCGAATGCCCGGTTTGCGGCGGCCGTTAAAGACAAAAAGCAGGGTAAGGGTTTCGACATTGCCTAAGCAACCCGCTAGAGTAATCATACTTATCTTTCATTAAACTTGTAGGAAGGCGTTTCTTCCCTTTTCAGACGGCCTGTGGCACGATATGATTCAATGATTAATAAATTTTTTGAGGCCGTC
>NZ_JBQCVF010000374.1:0-1339 GCF_051962515.1 Neisseria sp. P0009.S007
GTGTTGAAACTTTTGAGGACTACCAAGACGTTTACAGTCTTTTCCCAGCCGCCTTCGGGCGGCTGTGTGTTGAAACTCAAAATTGTATCTTTCCCCATTTTCTCAACCTCCCAGCCGCCTTCGGGCGGCTGTGTGTTGAAACAACGTTCTTGCCTCAAGCTCAAAAGCAGAAGACGCCAGCCGCCTTCGGGCGGCTGTGTGTTGAAACCATAAATAAGAGCAAGTGCCAGTGCGGCGTTGCCCAGCCGCCTTCGGGCGGCTGTGTGTTGAAACTTCACAAAACTCAACCCCTCGCGCTCCAACTTGTCCAGCCGCCTTCGGGCGGCTGTGTGTTGAAACACGGCAAATTCTGGAAGGTGTTGCCGTTGGACTTTCCAGCCGCCTTCGGGCGGCTGTGTGTTGAAACAACGAATTATCGAAGAAGTATGGTACGAATTTGGACCCAGCCGCCTTCGGGCGGCTGTGTGTTGAAACATTTTTAATCCTTTAGTTTGGTTGGTATTTTAATCCAGCCGCCTTCGGGCGGCTGTGTGTTGAAACAATGACTTCTTCTTCATTCGTTCTGATAAAACAAAACCAGCCGCCTTCGGGCGGCTGTGTGTTGAAACATCTGCGTGAATCGTCTATGGGTGGCACGCTGTACCCAGCCGCCTTCGGGCGGCTGTGTGTTGAAACCACCCGGAACTCAGAGCAATATTAAGTCAAAACAACCAGCCGCCTTCGGGCGGCTGTGTGTTGAAACATCTTCATGATATGAAATAGCGTCATTAACAACCCAGCCGCCTTCGGGCGGCTGTGTGTTGAAACAATCCTTATAAAGCCAAAAAGACCGAAACAGCAGCCAGCCGCCTTCAGGCGGCTGTGTGTTGAAACATGAATCCGATCAGGATTGAACCTAAACCAATACCAGCCGCCTTCAGGCGGCTGTGTGTTGAAACAAATACGCCGTCCCTGCGAACTGGGTAGGACGCACCCAGCCGCCTTCAGGCGGCTGTGTGTTGAAACCCATCTGCATTGATAATACAGCTAGTAATTTATGCCAGCCGCCTTCGCGGCGGCTGTGTGTTGAAACCCTGCGTTGATGATACTCAGGAAAGACATTGTCGTCCAGCCGCCTTCGGGCGGCTGTGTGTTGAAACATATATTTCCTTTCGGAGAGAAAACATGTCAGATGACCAGCCGTCTTCGGGTAGCTGTGTGTTGAAACTCTGCCACCGTATCTCATGTCTGAGTAAGGAAGAGGGGCTGTATGTTCGGATATCGTCCAAGCAGACCGCTCTTCTTTTGATCCTTCGCTTTCCGAAGCTTTAGTGAAAGCTGTGAAGGATATTAGAAGCAA
>NZ_JBQCVF010000375.1:0-1325 GCF_051962515.1 Neisseria sp. P0009.S007
CAAAATACGCGCCGCATGGTTAAAGAAGCCAAAACCATTACCGCTACTCCGGTTGCTCCGTTGGCAGGCAGCAGCAGTAACCGTAAAACCGTTGCCGTGTCCGTTGCGCCGCCTCCTAAAATCCAAACTTCCCTGTTTGACGATACTGAACCTAAAAACAACGGCGAATACCACAAACCCAATATGAACCTGTTGCGTATGCCGTCTGAAGAACCGGTTGCCGTCAATCCGGATGAATTGCAACAAACCGCAGAATTAATCGAAGCCAAGCTGGCTGAATTCGGCATCGGCGTACAGGTTGTTTCCGCCACTTCCGGTCCCGTGATTACCCGCTACGAAATCGAACCGGCACAAGGTGTCAAAGGCAGTCAAATTGTCGCCCTGTCTAAAGATTTGGCACGCTCAATGTCTCTGCAAGCGGTACGCATCGTAGAAACTATTGCCGGTAAAAACACCATGGGCATTGAATTACCCAATGAGAAACGCCAAGACGTGATGTTGAGCGAAATCCTCTCTTCGCCTGTGTTTACCGAAGCCAAATCCAAGCTGACCGTCGCGTTGGGTAAAGATATTGCAGGCACGCCCGTGGTCGGCGACTTGGCGAAAATGCCGCATCTTTTGGTCGCAGGCATGACCGGATCGGGTAAGTCTGTCGGCGTGAACGGCATGATTATGTCCATGCTCTTCAAAGCCACGCCAGACGAAGTCCGCTTCATTATGATTGACCCGAAAATGCTTGAATTGAGCATTTACGACGGCATTCCGCACCTGCTCTGCCCGGTTGTAACCGATATGCGAGAGGCCGGACAAGCATTGAACTGGTGTGTTGCCGAAATGGAAAAACGCTATCGTCTGCTTTCCCATGCCGGCGTGCGCAATCTGGACGGTTTCAACCAAAAAGTCGAACAAGCCAAAGCAGCAGGCAAGCCATTACTCAATCCGTTCAGCTTAAATCCTGACGATCCTGAGCCTCTGGAAAAACTTCCGTTGATTGTGGTCGTTATCGACGAGTTGGCTGACTTGATGATGACAGAACGCAAATCCGTTGAGCAGCAAATCGCACGCCTTGCCCAAAAAGCGCGTGCGGCAGGTATTCACATGATTGTCGCCACCCAGCGTCCGAGTGTCGATGTGGTTACCGGCCTGATTAAAGCCAACATTCCGACACGCATGGCCTTTACCGTACAAAGCAAAATCGACAGCCGCACCATTCTTGACCAAATGGGTGCAGACGAATTGCTCAAATACGGCGACTCATTATTCCTGCAACCGGGCAGCGCAGAACCGACACGCCTGCAAGGTGCGTTTGTTTCCGATGATGAAGT
>NZ_JBQCVF010000376.1:0-1325 GCF_051962515.1 Neisseria sp. P0009.S007
CATAGCATCGTCCATATCGGCGGTTGCTTAGGCTTGGTAACTGCACTTGGTGCGTTCTACTTGGCAGCGGCAGAGGTCATCAACGAATCTTTCGGCCGTACTGTTTTGCCGGTTGGCGAACGTAAATAAGGTTGTTTAAACAAAATGCCGTCTGAACGGTGGAAATGAAATCAAAGATTTCGGCCACAATGTTCAGACGGCATTTTTATTTGTCTTCAAATAAATCGACATCAAATAAATCCGGCTCTTTGATGCGCTCCCGACAATCAAGCTTGATGTCTTCAGTAACCCGGCAGCAGCACGGCAAAATTTCTCCGGGCGCGACAAAAGCGAGTGGAAAATTATCATAAGAGACTTTCCCATCCAAGATTTTTACCCGGCATGAACCGCAATAACCGCTGCGACATTGGTATTCAACTTCGTGTCCAGTGCGCTCCAAGCCCTCCAATAAGGTTTCGCCTTGTTGGAGTTGGAAGGTTTTGTCGTGTGTGCTAATGAGTGCCATGTGTGTTTTAGGGCATAGAGGCCGTCTGAACAATGTTTCAGACGGCCTTAAATATATAAATTCAAATAATCAAGCCTTTTTCCCACAAGGCCAAAACGACATGAAGCTGGCTGTTATATTTTTTTTCATTACCCACAATTTCGCGCCAGAAAACGGATTTTTTCTGATTTGCCCATTCGGGATCATTTTTTAAAAGGCTGACCGCTGCAACGGCATATTCTCCGTTTTTGGAATGTTTGGTTTTGACTTTTTCCGGGTTGATTCCTTTAACCAACCCCGCACGACACAATCCCAAAAATGCATTCTTTGGGCATCCTTTTTTTCTAATTGACTCCTTGATGGGAAATGATGCCGCAATCTCTGTCCAAGCTTGTTCCATATCTTCATATTTAGAATATGATTCAGCTGCTTTTACCGCAATGTCGCCATAAATCTTCATTTTTGGTTATACCTTGAGGATTGAAAAGAGATTTTCAGACGGCCGGTTACGCCCAAAGGCCGTCTGAAACGCGGTTTACAGCTCGAAATCGCCCAAATCGTCCGCGCTGACTTCCGAATCAATCTGACCGATTAAGTAAGAAGAAATTTCCACTTCCTGCGGCGCAACCTGTACATTGTCAGAAGACAGCCATGCGTTGATCCAAGGAATCGGATTTTGGGTCGCACCTTCAAATCCGGCAGGAAGGCCAACCGCCTGCATACGCAGATTGGTAATGTATTCAACGTATTGAGCCAGAATTTCCTTGTTCAGGCCAATCATTGAGCCGTCTTTAAACAGATAGGCCGCCCATTCTTTTTCCTGCTCGGCTGCTTTTTTGAA
>NZ_JBQCVF010000377.1:0-1325 GCF_051962515.1 Neisseria sp. P0009.S007
CTCTCTGAGCGTGAAGCAAAAGAGTTTTATGCCGTCCACAAAGACCGCCCTTTTTATGAAGACTTGGTTAAATTCATGACACGCAATCCTGTCATGATTCAAGTATTGGAAGGTGAAAATGCCGTTGCCAAAAATCGCGAATTGATGGGCGCAACCAATCCAGCTGATGCAGCTCCTGGCACAATCCGTGCCGACTTTGCAGAATCTGTCAGTGTCAATGCCGTACATGGTTCTGACAGCGTTGAAAATGCTGCGATTGAAATTGCTTACTTCTTTAGCCAAAGCGAAATCTGCCCACGATAAAAGCAAAAAACCTGTAGCCGCTTTACGGCCGTCCGATTCCATATCGGACGGCAAAACTGCTTTGTATGCCCTGCAAATGACAGGCCGTCTGAAACCCCTAAAGGCTTTTAAAGCAAAGCTGACCGATAGGCCTCTTTACTTTAAAAGCTTTATTGAGAAACATAAAAATACATGAAAACCAATCTACTGAATTACGATTTAAACGGACTGACGCAACACTTTGCCGAAATGGGTGAAAAACCTTTCCGCGCCAAGCAGGTAATGCGTTGGATGCATCAAGCCGGTGCACAAAACTTTGAAGAAATGACTGACTTGGCCAAATCATTACGCGCCAAGCTGAATGAACAAGCCACAATCGAAGTGCCTAAATTAATGATGGCACAAGAATCCACTGATGGCACACGCAAATGGTTGCTGGATGTCGGCACGGGCAACGGTGTAGAAACCGTCTTCATTCCCGAAGCCGAACGCGGCACTTTGTGCATCTCTTCCCAAGTAGGTTGCGCATTGGAATGCACCTTCTGCTCTACCGGACGACAAGGTTTCAACCGCAACCTGACTGCCGCAGAAATTATCGGCCAGCTTTGGTGGGCCAATAAAGCCATGGGCGTTACTCCTAAAAATGAACGCGTTATCTCCAACGTCGTGATGATGGGCATGGGCGAACCCATGGCAAACTTTGATAATGTTGTTACCGCTTTGAGCATTATGCTGGATGATCACGGCTATGGTTTAAGTCGCCGCCGCGTGACCGTTTCCACTTCGGGTATGGTTCCGCAAATGGACAGACTGCGCGACGCTATGCCTGTTGCTTTAGCCGTATCTTTACACGCCTCCAACGACGAAGTGCGCGATCAAATCGTTCCGCTGAATAAGAAATATCCGTTGAAAGAATTAATGGCGGCCTGTCAACGCTATCTGGTCAAAGCCCCCCGCGACTTTATTACCTTTGAATACGTTATGCTCGACGGCATCAACGACAAGGCCCAACACGCGCGCGAATTGATTGAATTGGTTAAAGA
>NZ_JBQCVF010000378.1:0-1325 GCF_051962515.1 Neisseria sp. P0009.S007
CAAAATACGCGCCGCATGGTTAAAGAAGCCAAAACCATTACCGCTACTCCGGTTGCTCCGTTGGCAGGCAGCAGCAGCAACCGTAAAACTGTTGCCGTGTCCGTTGCGCCACCCCCTAAAATCCAAACTTCCCTGTTTGACGATACAGAACCTAAAAACAACGGCGAATATCACAAACCCAACATGAACCTGTTGCGTATGCCGTCTGAAGAACCGGTTGCCGTCAATCCGGATGAATTGCAACAGACCGCAGAATTGATCGAAGCCAAGCTGGCTGAATTTGGCATCGGCGTACAAGTTGTTTCCGCCACTTCCGGTCCCGTGATTACCCGCTACGAAATCGAACCGGCACAAGGTGTCAAAGGCAGCCAAATTGTCGCCTTGTCCAAAGATTTGGCGCGCTCGATGTCTCTGCAAGCGGTACGCATCGTCGAAACCATTGCCGGTAAAAACACTATGGGCATTGAATTGCCCAATGAGAAACGCCAAGACGTGATGTTGAGCGAAATCCTCTCTTCATCCGTATTTACCGATGCCAAGTCCAAACTGACTGTTGCTTTGGGTAAAGATATTGCAGGTACGCCCGTTGTCGGCGACTTGGCAAAAATGCCGCATCTTTTAGTCGCAGGTATGACCGGCTCAGGTAAATCCGTCGGTGTGAACGGCATGATTATGTCCATGCTCTTCAAAGCCACTCCTGACGAAGTCCGCTTCATTATGATTGACCCGAAAATGCTGGAATTGAGTATTTACGACGGCATTCCGCACCTGCTCTGCCCGGTTGTGACCGATATGCGCGAGGCCGGACAAGCGTTGAACTGGTGTGTTGCCGAAATGGAAAAACGTTATCGTCTGCTTTCCCATGCCGGCGTGCGTAATTTGGACGGCTTCAACCAAAAAGTCGAACAAGCCAAAGCAGCAGGTAAGCCATTACTCAATCCGTTCAGCTTAAATCCTGACGATCCTGAGCCTCTGGAAAAACTGCCGTTGATTGTGGTCGTCATTGACGAATTAGCAGACTTGATGATGACCGAACGTAAATCCGTTGAGCAGCAAATCGCACGCCTTGCCCAAAAAGCGCGTGCGGCAGGCATTCACATGATTGTCGCCACCCAACGCCCAAGCGTTGATGTGGTTACCGGCCTGATTAAAGCTAACATTCCGACACGTATGGCCTTTACCGTACAAAGCAAAATCGACAGCCGCACTATTCTTGACCAAATGGGTGCAGACGAATTGCTCAAATATGGCGACTCATTATTCCTGCAACCGGGCAGCGCAGAACCGACACGCCTGCAAGGTGCGTTTGTTTCCGATGATGAAGT
>NZ_JBQCVF010000379.1:0-1324 GCF_051962515.1 Neisseria sp. P0009.S007
TGCTCAAGCTGGCGCGCTTGGCGCATACGCAGACACGCGATTACGGCTCCGCACTGACAGCGCAGGAGCAATTTTTCCAAGCGGCAAAACACGACATCTTGCACGTTGAAAAACAGGCCGGAGTGCATTCGCATATCGTGGCGAGGTTGTTTGAACAGCTTCCCGACTTAGGCGCAACACTTGCCGCCGACCTGCCCGAAGAAGCCGACCTCGACGATTTGAAAAAATACGAGCGTGAACTGATGTGGCGCATCGTCCGCCTCACCGACAGCATCTTGCAACTCGCCGTAACCGGCAAAGGCGCGGCATACGACGACAGCGTATTGCAACAGCTTGAAAACACTTTGAAACTGGCGAAGATTGTGCAACAGGCAAATGAAGTGTGAGGCTGTCTGAACGACTCCCCTTCCCCTCATTCCTAAATACTAATGCTCAACATCGAAGGCAGAGGCAACAAGATGGAAAAATGGATAGCAGAAGCATACAAATTATTTGCATCTTACAACGTGCGCTTCCCGCTAAATATCTGCACTTGCAATAGTTGCTCTCCCGAAGATTTCCAACAGGCGCTACTGAAATATCCGTTACGCGAAATTCCTGCTGATATGTTGCAAGCGTATTTGGGCAGCGCGCCTTTAGACGATGGAGCCGCGACAGCTTTAGACATGAAGCATTTTCTGCCGCGTATTTTGCAGGCTTTGGTCAACAAAGAAGATGTCCGATCTCTTGATGAAACATTGCTCGATAAATTGCATTGTGATTTACCTGAATGCTGGACAGAAGAAGAAATCGATTGGCTAAAACGTTTCGCCGTCGCTTGGTTTGACTCGCAACTGACTACGCCACGCTACGAAGGCTGCTTGGTCGTTTGGCTGAATATGTTTCAATTTGCCGGATTGGATGTTATCGACGCACTGCTGGCATTGTGGACGGAACAGGCGGATAAAACGGCAGCTTTACGCGAATTTATCGACTTGTACTTAGAAATTCCGTATGGAAGCGACAAGCCGGATTGGTACAAAGTCTGCTATCTGCCCGAGCATTGTCCGAATAGAACGCAATTCGACGCCCAACTGTCGGCTTGGTTTACCCACCCGGATACCCGCGCCACATTCAGACGAGCTTTAGAACAAGCCCTGCTGGAAGGCAAAGAAGACGAAAACGAAACATTGTTATGGGAGCAATGTTACGACTGGTTGGCACAATCAGATGCCGGCTAAACACAAAATTTCTCATGATTTCATAAAGAAAGGAAAATCCAAATGAGCGAAACCCTATCCCGCCGAGTAGGCCGTCTGGTAAGCGGCGGTTTTCATGCCCTGAT
>NZ_JBQCVF010000380.1:0-1322 GCF_051962515.1 Neisseria sp. P0009.S007
GATTTCAAAGTAAATTCTTGGTAGTTATCTACTTTTTTAATGCTCAACAATTCAGGCTGCAAGAAAATACCTGTACTTGGCAGGGAGCGCATCATAACGGCGATTTTATTGTCGCTGATGGCATGGCCGCTGATTTTATAGCTGGTCGGGCTTTCTGCTTCCAACGCAGTCAAATAAGTATTATCGGGCGTAAGTGTATTCAAAGAATCAAGGATATAGGCCGCTTGATAGCGTTTTTCCTGTAACTCTTCAACTTTCAGTTTTTTGGCCAAGAAGGCTTCTTTTTCTTGCTGAAGTTTATCGATTTCGCCCAATTCTCTATCAAGTCTGTCGATTTCGGTTTGCAGGAAGTTGTTGCGGCCTTCTTGATTGCTGATGGCGCTGTCAATACCAAGATAGGTAGCGGCCGCCAAGCCCAAACCTACTGCAAAAGCGCCAAGCATCAATATTTTGAATTGCTGCTGCTTGCGCTGTTTAATCTCTTCCCGATATGGGAGAAGGTTGATTCTGGTTAATTCGATCATGTTCTCAAAGTCCCCTTAATGCCAATCCGAACGCCAAAGTCAGTGACGGCGCATCAATTTGAAACTGCGGCAATTCTACTTTTGCACTGCGTTCCACATATGAAATCGGATGCAGATATTCTGTTGGCGTATTGGTTTGCGAGAAAATGCTTTCTGCCAAACCTGCCTGCTGCGCGGTAAAGCCGGTCAGCAGGATGTGTTTGATATTGTGAAAAGAATCAGTGGCCTGCGTGGTATAGTAAAATTGCAGAACACGCTGAACTTCCTGCGCAACCTGAACATTAAAACGGTCGGCAATCTGAGACTGGTAGTCGGAAGGCTTGTTTTGAGAAGCCATCATTTGTGCGGCTTTTTCTTCCGTTACCTGATAAGTACGCTGAATCAGCTGATTAAGCTGCTCAGTACTGACCGGCGTTTCTTGTTTGTAGAGGATACGGCCGTTTTGCAGAATCAGGGCATACATTTGCGTCGCATGAATGCCGAACACGGCAACTTTTTCCTCTGCCATTTCGGGAGCATGCGTATTCATCCAATAGACAAAGGCATTACGTTGCGCCAACAGGTCCAAATCCAAAGCGGACAAAGGCAGGCCCGCATTTTCAAACATTTCAATGCGTGGCTCGACATCGTCTTTTTTGGCGGCAACAGCTAAAACATGCTGGCTTGAACCGACTTCTTCGGCTTGAAAGTCGTAGTTCATTTCTTCAATAGGCGCAAATTGGCCGACTTCCGCCTCGATAAACTCTTCCAAGTCCAAATCGGTATCACGCGGGTTGTAAATAATTTGCTCGACTGTCG
>NZ_JBQCVF010000381.1:0-1320 GCF_051962515.1 Neisseria sp. P0009.S007
CACAAATCCGCCACTTCGTAAACCAAATGTTCGCCACCGCCATCTTTAGAGGCCATCAAGGTTTCACCCGCTTCCTCAATGACTTTTTTCAAAATCTTGTCTTCGCCTTTGTGCAGCAGTTGGGCAACGTAAGAAGCATCAGGATCGCCGCCTTTGCGTGAATCGATGACGTTTTGAATTTGGGTAAGGATAGTATCGGTCATGGTCGGTTTCTCTTATTTTCTTTCAGACGGCCTTAAGGATGTTTATGTCCGTAAATCGCCTCTTCGTCTTTCATCACGGCATCGACTGTCTGCCATGCGCCCTCTTGCCAAACTTTGTAAAAACAGCTTTCGCGCCCAGTATGACAGGCAATGCCGCCGTTTTGTTCAATCAGCATGACTACTGCATCGCCATCGCAATCCAGACGCAATTCGTGTACTTTTTGCGTATGTCCGGACTCTTCGCCCTTCATCCATTGTTTTTGGCGGGAACGGCTGTAATAGTGGGCAAGACCGGTTTCTACGGTTTTTTGCAGGGCTTCGGCGTTCATCCAGGCAACCATCAGCACACGGCGTGTCTGCCAATCTTGGGTAATCGCGCAAACCAAACCTTTCTCATCAAATTTTACGGCATTCAGCAGCGTTTCGTTTATATTCGACATGTACGTCTTTCTCCCATATTTTTCAGACGGCCTTTGGGTAGCAATCACAAACGCACTTCAATTCCTGCTTCACGCATGGCCAGTTTCGCTTCGCGGATACTCGCTTCGCCAAAGTGGAAAATACTGGCGGCCAATACCGCATCTGCCTTCCCTTCTTTAATACCGTCCACCAAATGCTGAACCGAACCGACGCCACCGGAAGTAATGACCGGAATATCCACCGCTTCGCTGACCGCACGTGTCAAAGGCAGGTTGAAACCTTGTTTGGTACCGTCCCGGTCCATGCTGGTCAGCAAAATCTCGCCCGCACCGCGCCGCTGCATTTCGATAGCCCATTCCACCGCATCCAAACCGGTCGGATTACGTCCACCGTGGGTAAAGATTTCCCAACGGGTGTTTTCAGGGTTGACCGCTTTGGCATCGACAGCAACGACAATCGCTTGCGAACCAAAAAAACCGGCCGCTTCATTTACCAAATCAGGATTGGTTACAGCTGCCGTATTGATGCTGGCCTTATCGGCACCGGCATTAAGCAGACGACGGATATCGGCAACCGTACGCACACCGCCGCCGACCGTCAATGGAATAAAAACTTGTGATGCGACTGCCTCAATAACGTGCAAAATAGTGTCGCGATTGTCGCTGGAGGCAGTGATGTCCAAAAAGGTCAACTCATC
>NZ_JBQCVF010000382.1:0-1318 GCF_051962515.1 Neisseria sp. P0009.S007
AAAAACCCTGCCTATCCTGACACTTTGTACGTTGACAGCCTGATTGGCGCCCATACCGTCAACACCGTTCCCGATGCGACACTCAAAGCCTTTATCGACCACGGCACCGCCAAAGCCACTTTGACCGAAGGTGTGGACGAAGCCCAAGCGCAGCTTGCCGAAACCGCAAAACTCGGCATTGATGTCGAAACTTTGGCAACTCGTTTGCAGGAAGACGGTTTGAAACAATTTGAAGACGCTTTCGCCAAACTGCTTGCTCCCTTGGCTTAAGCGGATTAAACGGACGGCCGAGAAACTTAAATCATTTTAAAAAGTCTCAGTCCGTCTGAAACCCAAATTCGGGCGTGTACGGCACGCCCTTTTCTATCATGATTTGAATACCGTGCAGGCATACTTACCCTGCCCTACAAAAACACCCTGCCATGTATATAGGACGTTTTGCCCCCAGCCCTACCGGCCTGCTTCATATCGGCTCCCTACTGACCGCCGTCGCCTCCTATGCCGATGCGCGCGCTCATCAGGGCAAATGGCTGGTCCGCATTGAAGACCTTGACCCCCCACGCGAAATGCCCGGCGCCGCTGCCGACATTTTGCGCACGCTTGAAGCTTTCGGCTTTGAGTGGGATGGCGAAGTCGCCTATCAAAGCCGCCGTTACGACCTGTATCAAGACACCCTCGACCGCCTCAAAGCAGCCGGACTGGTGTATCCTTGCTATTGCAGCCGCAAAGACTGGCAGGCGGCGGCAACACATGGCGCAGACGGATTTGTATATAACGGCCGTTGCCGCAATCCTCAGCAAAGACCCGACACGCAAAACAAAACGCCGGCATGGCGCATTCAAGTTCCCGATCGCGTAATCGGTTTTTCAGACGGCATTGTCGGACATTACGCACAAAATCTGGCACACGACATCGGCGATTTCGTCCTGCTTCGCGCCGACGGCTATTGGGCATATCAGCTTGCCGTGGTTGCAGACGATGCCGATCAAGGCATAACGCATATTGTCCGCGGTCAGGACTTGCTCGTTTCTACGCCGCGCCAAATCTATCTGCAACAATGCCTCGGCGTGCCCACACCGGCCTACGCCCACCTTCCCCTATTGACCAACAACCAAGGGCAAAAATGGTCGAAACAAACCTTTGCCCCGGCTTTGGATTTGAATCAAAAAGAACAACTTCTCCGCCAAGTCCTAACCTACCTCAACCTACCCAATGCACCTGCTGTGAACCGTCCGCAAGAATTGCTCGATTGGGCGGTGGTACACTGGCAAATGGACAAAATCCCAAAATCGTCCATTATCACGGACTGAATTAGCGC